>NZ_JBWLUZ010000018.1:0-108277 GCF_057784325.1 Mesorhizobium sp. CNPSo 4689 | reverse complement strand
CGGCGGCCCGCGCCCGGTCGATCCACGTGGCAGTAGCCTCACCCTCGGCAACGATGCGATCATCGACGATCGAAAGTCGTACTGAATCCGGCGGAGCCAGCGACGCCGTCAGCCGCTTCAACACGAACTCCGGCTCAAGGCTCTGATAGAATTGCCACTGTGAATGAACGCGAGCGGGATCGACCTGCGTTCCGGACAACAGCGACTGCGGGTCGGCGGAAAGCGGGTCTCTCAGGCCGGCAATATAGAATTGGCCATCGCGCACCTTTTGTTCGGCAACGATGATGCCCGGCTGGGTCCCCAATCGCGACACATAGGCCTGCCAGCGCTGCCCGGATTGCCAGGAAAGAAAAAACCAACCCCCTGCCGCAATCAAAACCAGCAGGACGGCGGCCATCACCAGCCACGGAAATCCCTGGTTTGAGTCCTCCTGCTTCAGTTCAACGCAGGTCTGCAACTGCGTCTCTACGCCGATCAACTGCGAACTGTCGCCGTCAAACTGCTCTAAAGCCTGTGAGCATTCATCATGGATGCGAAGCAACACATCGCGAACTATTTCATGTAATTCCTCTGGCGGATTCCCCCGGATCACCGCAACCAAGGTCGCAAACGGTCCAACTTCTGACCAGAGACGAAGCTCCCCAAAGCGGATAGTGTCCAGGCCGCTCTGTTCTTTCTCGTTAAATGAGTCTTTTACAAAATCTTGAATTGCACTAAGCATCGAAGAAATGAGTTGAGGGTCTTCGCTAGTTGCATTATCAGCTGTTACATGCGCTATCAAAAGCCCGGAATTGCGGTGAATGAGAAAGACATGTTCTACACGATACACAAGAGAATGCTTAAGAACAACCTCAGAGAAGCTTGCGCCTGTTCTCCAAGATTCAAATCTCCACTTTAGTCCATGCCAGGTAAATATATGTCTTAAAGTTTCATTCAGCGACTGAAAGGTCTGGTCGATCTTTTCCCCGATCGACTTGCGAATTGCCGGCAGAAATACCGGGTACAATATATCAGTAAGCGTACGCGGGCTCCTCTGGATGGACCGTTGCACAGCCCTCTCGACAGCTGGCGCAAGGGCCTCGCCGAGTTGCGCATGAGGCGCACGTGCGGCAGCACTGGGAAGAACGCCCCCCACTGCAGCCGCAAGCTGCTCAGGTTCATCGAGCAGGTCCGTAACTCGTGAAAGCTCCGAAATTTCGCGGCCGACCAGCAACTGGCGCAGCGTTTCCATGCGAGGATCGGCGGTTGGAACTCCGTCGAAACGCGCATGATAGTCCGGATCAACGTTCCGGGCAATTTCGACCAAAAGACGAGCCAGAGCTTCGCGATCAATCTCTGAATCGTTCGAAGCTGTTTTTTTAGGAAGGCTGATTGGGTCGACGGTCGACGTCAAGTTCCGATCAACTCACTTTCCAGCTACGCTCCGAGTTGCCCTTGCTGCCGACGGGATCCTGATTCAGACATTTTGCGACCTCGACAAACAGGCCGGCCAAAAGATTTCGGTCGGTCTTGACGTTGCTGAGATCGGAAAACACCTTCTCTATCAGCATCTGAACGCCTTCGTTCTTTTGCTTGATTTCCTCACGCAGCAAATGATCGTTTCGATTTATCCGGTCCGCAACTTCGCGCTCAAGCTCGCTCAATTGATCCGACAACGCGCGCACCTGCTTTTCAAGTGCCTGATTTTGCTCGCGAAGATTCCGGTCAATCTCCTTGTCGGCCTCGGCTCGTGCATCTTTTTCGTGCCGCAATTGCGTCGCAAGCGAATCAACCTGCTTCTTCGCATTTGACTCGTACATTTCAAGATTGCGCTTGGCCTCGGATTCGACATCCTTGAAGCGCTGCAAGACCCGTTCTTCAAGCTTGGAAAAGCGGCGGTCATAGTCCTGCATCTGGTTGCCGAACAGCAGATCGCGTATCTTGTCGACACCTACAGCATCGCCCGCGGCCCCGCCCTCGCGAGCCTGGCCCGCCATGAAGTTCAGCCCGTTTCCCTCTGCATTACCTATCAGATTTCCGTCCGCTTTATTTGCCGGAGAAGCGGTACTCGAAGATTCCTTGGCCATCCCTATGCCCCTTCATTTGAACAGCTGCCACAGTGCTAATTTTGAAACTGGTCAACTTGTCAGCAAAAGACCCGGCCCGCAAGCCGGACTTTTGGCCTAGGCCGATTCGTGCGTCCCTTTTACGTCTTTTAGACTAGCAAAAAATGAACAAGTTACGATTGACGTCACTCTAATGTCTATTCGTGATAGTGGTAATAACTGGATAATATAATCGACAACTTGATGCAATCTACTAGCAAAATGAGCTATACTATGTCAGACTATAGCTGCAGGAGTACGATTATGTTGCGAATACTCTTTAGACGCATTGCAATTCTCTTGTCTGGTGGCGCACATGTTGCCTCGCACCCGGCTGTATACTGCCACCTATCAGCCTTCCTTACCGGCGGGAACGAGCAAGCCGATCGTTTTCATGATTCCCCGGATCTGGTTGGAAGCTTTCGCGATCTTGTCGAGCGCGGCGGTCATGCGGTGTCACCGTCAACGCCCGCGTCAGTACAACCCTTCTGCAGGCCAGGTCAGGTTTGTTCATAAGGCGGGATGGCGGGAACCAGATGATCCTCACCCGAGTGGTGAAGAAATGCTCGAGCGGAAATGCCCCGGCGCATCGACCTCAGCTTTAAAGCCGTCGGGCATGAGCGCTTGCCATTTAAGCCTGTCTTCAAGTCTTTTTGCCCGCGTCCAATTCGCCCCGATCTTGAGAGAGCAGTGCTGCCATCCGATGCCGTCATCCGTTTTTGACATTCGCCGACTCTTGCCGAAGAAAACGAAAGCTCGGTGATCCAGGACAATGCTATCGGAGGCGTTGTGGTACCGATGTTCAATGCCGAGCAAACCATCGAGGCTCGTGACGGTACTTTTCGTCCTAAACGTTTGAAGATAAAAGAGTATCCCTGCCACGGGCGACCGCCAAGCCGCGCTGTGACCGGCAGCTGTCGCAGTTTTTCTACTCCGTTGTGCCGGCTTTTTTTCTGCGCCGATTGGTGTGCGACTGCGCGACGGCCATTTTTAACGCGGGTGTGATCTGCAACGGCGCATTCTCTGCCCCATGTGGGTTCTGTAGCCCCTCAACATGCACAGTCGGGAACGGCAGTTCGATGCCCTGCTCCTTGAAGACTTGGCGGATGCGTACATAGAATTTGCGTTTCATACCAAAGGCGCCTCCTGGTCGGGTTGTGGCCTTGAGTCTCAATACGATGCCGTACTCGCCGAACTCCTGTACGCCCTGCATCTTGATCGGCTCGAGCACCCAGTGTTTGAATTCGGGATCTTCCGCCAGTTCGAGGCCGATTCGCTTGATCAGCTTGCGAGCGAAGTCGATATCGGTGTCATAGCCAACGGTGATGTTGAATTTATCGATAACCCAGTCACGGCTCTGGTTCTGGACTGCCCCGAGTTCGCCGAACGGTACGGTGAAGAGCGGTCCACGATGGTGGCGCAGCTTGACCGAGCGCAGCGAAAAGCTCTCCACCGTACCCTTGTAATTGCCCGATGTAATGTATTCGCCGACACGAAACGCATCATCGAGTAGATAAAATACGCCTGAGATCACGTCCTTGACGATGGTCTGTGCGCCAAAACCCACGGCGACGCCAACGACGCCGGCGCCGGCGATCAGCGGGCCGATCTGGATACCCATTGAGGCGAGCATCATCAGCACCGCCATCACGACGATCACTGCAAGCAGAATGTTCTGGATGATCGGCAAGAGCGTGCGCAGCCGCGCCTGCTGCGGATCGAAGGTCGGGACGTCCTCCTCGCTGATCACCGCGTGCGGCATTTCGATGCCCAGCTTTCGTTCGATCAAGGCTTTAATGATCGACCAGCCGAAATCGGCGGCAAGCGCAATGACCATGACATTGATCAAGCCGCGCAAAATGAGCGTGGTGGTCGTATCGCTATCGCGCATGGACTGCATGTCCAGACCCCAGACACGCGCGAGAAGGTAAGCCGCCGCCAGGATCAAAATCATCCGGATTCCACGATCGATGACAGCGATCGTCACTGCCGGGATCGTAGGCCGGCCAGCATCTTCCGAACCCGGCCGCAGGACGAAATTAACCCCGCGCTGAGTCAGTACGATTGCCAAAGGCAGGACGAATGCGGCGAAGGTAAACCAGAACCATGTATACAGGCCGGCGATGCGCTGTAGGAACAGAACGACGAAATAAGCAGTCAACAACCATGTCGCTGCCGTGTGACCGTGCCCACCGCCCCGCCATGTTCTTGGCCGGCGCCAAACGGCAAGCAGCAGGAGCAGCAGCAGCACGAAATCGGCGCCCACCGACAGGACCATCATTCCGTCCCGATCGATGCCGAGACCCGGCAAAAGGATGAACGCGGCGGCGATGAATGCGAAGACGCCGACGATCCGAGGTATCCAATAGGACCAATGGTCAGCCGTTTCGTTGGTGACCGGCAAAGCACGAACCTCGACGGCGTTCTCGACGTGCATGAAGGAAGGGACGAGCAGGGCTGCGACGTACGTGCGCACACCCCATGTCGCGACTGCAGCCATCAGAAATGTCAGCACAATCTCGCGGATGAGCATCGGCCAATCGAACAACATGAACGCGCCGGCGCTGCCCAACGCGAACGAGACGATCAGCAGGCTGGAATAAAGCGTGCGGCCGCCAATCTTCTTGGCTCGCCCGATGGGCGTATCCTTCGGTTGCGCGATGATCCAAAGACGAAATGGGCGGGTCAACTTGTACGTTGCCCAAGTGAGCGCCAGGCCGGCAGCGATGAACATCGCAATCAGCACAAATACGCCGACAGGCCCCTTGCTGGACATATCCGCCATGGTCTCTGCCCGAACGCGCGCGAACTGGCCCGGCAGCAAGGGCAAGGTTCGCACGATTCTTTCGATATGATGCTTGATCCGATCGAGCGTCGAGGATGCCATCGTATTCATCTGGCCTGGCGCGACCACGGCGTCGGACGATGCGGCGGCCGGCGAAGCTCCTGCCCCGGCAGGCGCTTCCGTTGACCCGGCGCCCTGATTTCGTTGTTCGGCCACCCAGGCCTTCACCGACGGATCGTCGAGAAGCTCGAATAGCTGTTTGACCCTTTCAGGCGGGACGGTCGCCTGCGCCTGTGCCGGACCAGCCAACAACAGGGCGATCCCAAAGACGATCGGGCTGGCAACCAGGACAAACATCGCAGTCAGATATCCGGGATGTCGTGCCGGGCGCGCCAGATTCCTGGCTCCCAATCGTCCAATCATGCGTGGCATCGTGCTGTAACCTTCCAGTCAAATCGGCAAGCAACGACGTCTATGTCCGTTGTTGCCCTACCTTGAAGAAACCGATGTTGCGGTGCAAGACGTCATCGTTCCGACCCAGACCGTTTGCGCCGGGTACTTGGCGGTGTTTGTTTAGCCGCCAGGGGGTAGGACATTCCGACCTCGGCCCAGGCCTCCGGCCGTTCTATGAACTGGGCATCCGTGATGCTGGGCGCAGAACGCCCGGGACCAGGATCACAGGCCCATGCAACGAGGGCATGCGCGCTTGCTATTCAGCCTGCCCCGATCTTGACAGGGCAGTGCTGCCATCCGATGCCGTCATCCGTTTTTGACAATCGCCGACTCTTGCCGAAGAAAACGAAAGCTCGATGCTGGCAGACCTACCCGGCACTGGATATAGTCGTGGTGGACGATGGGTCGACGGACGGATCAGCGTCGAACAGCGTCCCTGAGGATCGTTTCCTTTGGCGGGAAATCGCCGGCCATGTTTCGGGACTTTTGTTCTACCTTCGAACCAGGCGCGAGTAAGACGGCGTGGCGCATAATCCCTTGGTTTCCATCGTGGTTCCTGCGCACAACGCGGAGGTAACGCTGGCGCGCGCACTCGATTGCCTTCTCGATCAGGAAATAGTGGATTGGGAGGCGATCATCGTCGACGACGCCTCCACGGACCGCACGCCCGCGATCATCACCGGCTATGTGGAGCGCGATACCCGATTTCGGACGTTGAGCCCTTGCGCGCATAGCGCCGCCGGCGCGCGCAATAGCGGGATTTCGACAGCGCGCGGCCGCTGGCTCATGTTTCTGGATGCGGACGATTGGGTGGATGCCAGCTTCCTTGCGAAAATGCTGGCCGCACTGAAAACCGCCCCCGATGCAGTGGCCGCCTATTGCGGTTCCCGGCACGTGATGCCCGATGGCGAACTCACCCCGTCGACCATCTCAACCGAGGTTGCGATCCAGCCCTTCGAAACATTCGCCCGCCGGTGCGCCATCCGCACTAACGCGCTGCTCGTCGACCGGGAGACAATTGTCGAGTTGGGGGGGTTCGATGTATCGCTGTGCACCTGCGAGGACTGGGATCTGTGGCAGCGCCTCGCACGTCTTGGCAAAGATTGGGTGATGGTCGACGAGCCGCTCGCCTTCTATCGGGCCAGCCCCAACTCGCTCACCCGCAACTCGACGCAGATGCTGGTAGATGCGGAAATCGTGATCGCCCGCGGCTTTTCTCCTGATCCCAGGGTCAAACACCCGGCATCGGCTCACGCCAATGGAGCGATCGAGGCGAACGGCACCGCTTCCGAAGCACTCGCGTGGTTCGCGTTGTGGAACGCCGCGTCGGATTGCGGCAGCGGCTCGCGCTCGATCGACCCGCAGTCCCTGCGCGCGCTGCCGGCAGGACGCAAGTGGGTGCGTAAGGCCGTCAAGGTGGTCTTCGATGGCCTTATGGTGGGAAGCCTGTCGGCGCCAGCGCAATTGGCTGCCGGATGGGACAGGTTCGGCGGCGCCATCACCGAGTTGATCATCGAACTCGGCAAGATCTGGGGCGATTCCGCAGCGGCCCGCCGCGTCCAGTATCACCTTGAGCAAATGCTTCTTGAGGCCGACGATCTTGCCGCGCCGCGCAGGCTGGCGCGGACACTTGGAATTCGCGTCGACGCTCGCAATCCGACCTCGATCGAACTCCCGGAAGGCATCGATCAAATTTATGCCTATCTGACGATGGATGGCCGGATCGAGGCTGTCGTGCAGTTCGGCGCACTCGGGACAGTGACAAGGCGTCATTGGATTGAAATGATCCAGAATGTCGTGCCCGCTGAGCGGCCTGTACGCCGGTCTGGTCGGGACAGCCACTTCGGCAAGCTCGCGCGATTGGCCGCGGAAGCGCAGGAACTGGTTCGGTCGAGCGCCGTGCCTACGGAACGTCCTGCGGCGTCGCGCCCTGCAAGGGCCGCGGATGGACATGACAAGGATCGCACCTCGTTCTGGAATCGCTATTTCGCGACCGAGGATCCCTGGAACTACAGTTCGTCCTATGAGCAGGAAAAATACGAGCGGCAACTCGAAATTCTGCCTGCCGGTCCTATCGGACGGGCGCTTGAGCTGGCCTGCGCGGAGGGCCACTTCACGCGGCAGCTGGCGCCGCGGGTGGGCCGTCTGATCGCAACCGACATCTCCGCCATAGCCATCGGGCGGGCGGAAGCGCGATGCAGCGACCAGCCGAATGTCGAGTTCGGCGTACTGGATTTCTCCGCGGATACACTGCCGGGTGAGATGGATCTGATCGTCTGTTCGGAAGTGTTCTACTACCTGGACGATCTCGCCGAGTTGCGGCGCATCGCCAAAAAAGTCGTTGAGGCGTTGGCGCTTGGCGGCAGTTTCATCAGCGCACACGCATTCGTGCTACGTGACAATCCTGAGAGAACGGGCTTCGACTGGAACACATTCGGTGCGCAAGCGATCTCGGAGACGCTGGCAGCGACCGAAGGCTTCGTCCTCGAGCAATCGATCCAGACCGAGCTCTATCGCATAGACCGCTTCCGCCGCATGTCACCGGGCGAGGTGGCGACGGAACCGATGATTGATCATGTGCCAATCCGCGCGCGCATCGAAATGGGGGTCGCGCGAAAAGTCGTATGGGGCGGGGCACGGGCCTTGCGCCGCGACGTCGCACGCAGCGAGCGGCGGCAGCGTATCCCGGTGCTCATGTATCACAGCGTTGCCGAAGACGGTCCGGCCGCGCTCGCCCGTTTTCGGTGCGCGCCCGCCCTATTCGGCAGCCAGATGGCATGGCTGCGCGCCAATGGCTTTCACGCGATTATGTCCGAGCAGCTGGAACGGTTCATCGCCAACGGTGAGCCCTTCGCTGGCCGCCCAGTGCTCATCACCTTCGATGACGGCTTCCAGAACTTTGCCGACCATGCCTGGCCGATCTTGCGCGCCAACGACCAGACCGCGGAAGTGTTCCTGGTGACGGACTTGGTGGGTAAAAGTGCGCAGTGGGACGCCGACAGCGGTCCGCCGACGCCGCTTATGGACGCCGGGACGGTGCGACGCCTCGCCGGCGAAGGTGCGTTCTTCGGCAGCCATATGGCGACGCATCGCGCCATCGATGGTCTGTCGACCTCTGAGCTGGCCGCCGAGCTCCTGCGCTCTCGCATGTTCATCGAACGGTGGACCGGCCGGCCTACCACGGCGTTCGCGGCACCCTTCTCTGTCACCGACCGACGGCTTGGCCGGCTGGCCAAGGAGTGCGGCTATCGGATCGGCTTCGGCTCCAGACACGGGCCGGCGGGCCTCGACTGCGATCCCATCGACCTTCCGCGCATCGAGATTCGCGGAGATCGCTCGCTCGATCACTTTGTTGCCACTGTCGAGGCCGTGCTCGAAGAGCGGTGAACTTGTCAGTGTCTCGACCAGACTGCCGCGATCACCGGATGTCACGCGGAGATCGACACGCGCGTGCGACTGATCGAGCGGGCAAACGCCGATGTGGCCGCCGCCTGCAATGCGTGTGTTGGCGAGCGGCGCGATCCAACCTAATCCCATTCGTCGATGCCGACGATCTTTGGGCGCCGATCAAGATCGAGCGTCCGCTGGCTCCGCTTTTTGTTCGGTGTCCCGCCCGTTTACCTCGTTCGCAAGTCTATTGGGCGACTTGGGACACGGCTGACATCAGCTCCTGCGGGTTTGGCGCCCCAAACATGTATCGCCCACCCTCTGGAACCTCCGTGAAGCTCCAGCGGACGATCCCCTGCCGGTCCAGCAGGAACTGACCGACCAGTTGTCCGTGTCCCGTTGCCATCATCTGCTCGTCGGCTTCGGTAAGTTCGTAATGGTCCTTCTTGTCGAGGATTTCGCCGGCCGCGATAGGATCCATAGGACCGGGCAACTCGCTTGGTATGTCGACCAGCATATCCTTTACCGCTGCCATCGAGACCTTGTACGGCCAGTTCGTCTCGTTTTGGGTGAATTCGAGATTGGGCAGTCCAAAAGCACGATGTGAAGCGCGTTCAGGGTCGGAGGCCGCAAGCAGATTCGGCATCGGGTGGTAGCGGAAATAGAGACGCGCCCGTTCGATCGGCGTGTTGACCACCGTCAGGCTCTCCACGCCCTTTTCGCGCAGCTCCGGATCAAGCCGCGCCTGGGCGGCGATATGGCGCCGGCAAAACGCACAATGCAGACCTCGAAACAGGCCGACCAGCACCGGTTTTTGCCCGCGAAAGTCGTCAAGCGCGATCTTGCCTTCCTGGGTAATGGCGTCGAGTACCAAGTTCGGCGCACGGTCACCCGGTTGAAGCGGTACCAAGTCACTACGCGCGGACATTTCCAACCTCCAACCCGGCTAGTCGAGAAAAGGCAGCACCACAAGCGCTTCCGGGTCGAGCCCGTGCTGGGCGCATATACCCTGCGCCAGGGAAAAGTAGCGTTCGGCCTCGGCCAGATTGTCGAGGTCGAGATTGAGCGTTGCAAGACCATCATAGCACGGAAACAGCAGTTGGGGCTCGCCCGTTTCGCGGGCCACGTCCAGCGCTTCGTGGAACAAGCCAAGCGCCAGTTCCGGGCGGCCGTTGCACTGGTGGATCTGCCCAAGCACGATTAACGGCACCGGCAAGTGCTCGCGCTGGTCGAGCGCCCGGTCGATCTCGATCGCCTTCTCGGCAGCAGGCACGCCCTCCGTTGGACAGCGATCCGTGAAAGTACAACAAGCGACTGCCAGATTGGCGAGGAGGCGCGCCTGGAATCCCAGATCACCAATATGGCGCGCCACTTCAAGACCGCGCCGACAGACATCCATCGCCTGTGCCGGATCGATGGTCGTGTAAAGCACGCCGAGATTGGTGTAGCCGCGGCAGGCCGCGCCCAGTAGACCGGCGGCTTCGGCCAATTCAATGCTGCGCTCAACCTGACGCACGGCTTCACGATTTCGCCCGAGGCGAGCCAGCGCAACAGCCTTGGTGTTGAGTGCCTCGGCGGTCACAAGAGTGGCATCACAAGCTACCTCGGAGACATGCTCCGTTGTCAGAGAGCCTACGCAATCCAGCGCCGCATCTGCCCATTTTGCCGCGAGAGCGTGATCTCCGCTACGGAACGCCTGTCGGCCACGTTCTTGCCACAGATGCGCCTGCTCGACCGGGGCATCCGCTCCATCGAGGAGCGCTGCCGCTTCAGCATAGCGGGATTCTGCGTTGTCCCGCTTGCCGACGTCCCAGAGCAGCCGACCGATCTTCCGCAAAACTCGCGCCGAAGCGACACGATTGGCCGACTCGCGGTATGCCTGCAACACCGTCTCGTAGTGGTGGTGCGCGATCTCGCGGCGGCCTAGCGGGCCGCTCAGATCGGCAATGCGCTCTGCAATTGCCAGTTTGAGCGGTGTTTGCCCGATCGTGCCCAGCGCTGTCAGTGCTCGCTCGTAGAAGCGAAGGGCGTCGTCGTTGGCGTATATCATGCGAGCGCGATCGCCCGCCGCCTGCAGGTAATGCGCGCCCCTCTCTCGCTCGGCGCTCTGTGCGAAATGATGACCGAGCACGGTCAAATCCTCGAGCCGTTCCGGCTTGTCGCCGCACAATTGCTCCAAAGCAGCACCGACCCGCCCGTGGATTTCGGTCCGGCGTTGCAGGAGCAGATTCTGGTAGATCACGTCCTGCAGCAATGTTTGCGTAAAGCGGTAGCTTTGCGACGAGACCGAGCCTGATCCAGCAACTTCCTCGATGATTTCCGCATCGCAAAGCAGTTCGCAGCCGGCTTCCAGCCGGCCGGGGTCGGCTGTCACGGTTTTCAGAAGTGTGGCATCGAAGCGTGGGCCGATTACCGCGGCTTCCTGGGCCAACCGGCGCACCTCTTGGGGCAGCCGGTCGACCCGAGCAAGCAACATTGCCTGGATAGTGGCGGGAATGCCGGTTGCGACTTCGCCCGCCACAGTCCGCCATCGCTGGCCCTCGCGCATCAGTACACCGCGATCGATAAGACCGCGAACGATCTCCTCTACAAAAAGGGGGTTGCCGCCCGCGCGCTCGAGGATCTGGTCGAGAAGCCCACCTGCGGAGTTTACCCAGCTCTCACCGAAAAACGCCGCCAGCAGGCTGCGTCCGTCATCACTGTTGAGCGGTGAAAGCCTAAGCGCTGTGTGACTGACCCGACTTGAGTCGAGCTGGTCGTTGTCCGGCGCCGGACGATGCGTGACCAGCAACATCAACCGCGTGCGTTCCAACCTGTCCATCACGAAACGCAGTGCCTCGAGCGACACGGCGTCGGCCCAGTGCAGGTCTTCGACGACAATCAACAGCGGCGACAATGCAAGCCGCCGTTCGATGATTGTGCGGACTGCGTAGAGAATTTGCCGCCGCAGCTGCTCGGGCTCGACATGCTGCAAGGTGGCATCGGGGTCGCCAAGGCCAAGCACATGGTAGAGCAAAGGCATCAGCCGCTTCGCCTCTTCGCCCTGCAGGCCGAGATCGGTAAGCAAGCCTGCGAGCTTCCCCCGCATTTCGTCCCCATTGTCGTTTTGCATCATCCCGGCAGCGCTGCGCACCACTGCGCCCAAGGCGCCAAATGACTGTTCGCCCAGCGGTGAGCACATGGCCTGCCGCACGGCGACGTTGCGAAAACGATCCTCGTCGCCGACGCGGGCGACGAACTCCTTCACCAGCCGCGATTTCCCGATACCGGCTTCTCCGACGAGGCGGACAAGTTGGGCCGAGCCGCCGCACGCCTGGTCAAGGCTCGCCAGCATTCTATGGAGCTCCGAACCACGACCTATCATCGGCGCGCTGAGGCCGAGCGCCTCGAGTCCACGCGCTGCACGCGGCGCCGCAAGCGGTGCATCCAGTCGATGGACGAGCACACTGCCAGCCTTGCCGCGAAGCACGACGTCACCCAGCGACTCGTAAGCGAAGGCATGCCGGGTCAGCCTGTGAGTGAGCTCACCTACCAGCACCTCACCCGGTGCGGCCAGCGATTGCAGGCGTTGCGCCGTATTCACTGTGTCGCCGGTCACCGAATAGGATTTGGCGGTGCCGATGCCCAATCCGCCAGTAACGACCGGACCAGTGTTTATGCCGATGTGGAGCAACAGAGGTGTGCCGGAGTGGGGGGCGCTTTCGCCGAGCCGCGCCGTCCGAGCGATCATGTCGAGGGCGGCGCGAAGCGCACGTTCCGGATCGTCCTCGTGCGCGACCGGCGCACCGAACAAAGCGAGCAGTGCATCGCCGATGAATTTGTCGACGAAACCACCAAAGTTTCGCACGGCCGCCGTCAATTCCTTGAACAGTTCGTTCTGCAGCGCTTGCATCACCTCGGGGTCGAGCTGCTCGCTGAGTGTCGTGAAGCCGCAAAGGTCGGCGAACAGAACCGTTACCGTTCGGCGATCGGCGTCAGAGACGGGATGCAGCCCATCTTCGCTTTCGATGTTCGGAAGCAGCGACGGAGTTCGAGAAGGCGGCACAATGGTCCGGCTTGGTGTCGGAGCAGGCCGTTCGACGGCTTTTGCGGGCGCACCGACGCTTGCCCCACATTTCGGACAGAACTCGAAATCAGGTGCGCAGGAGTAGCCGCAACTGGCGCATGGCACGGGCTGACGCCTGCCACACCTCGGACAGAAAGCGTACCCGCCCTCAACCTCGAAACCGCAGCCCGAGCAGTCCATCGAACAAGACCTCACCAGGGGCCGTGACGGCGTGATCTCGCTACGCACTTCACGGCCGGGTATTCACACAAGATGAACCGATAGCCGTCGACCAGCAAGCGGCAGCGCAAATGGGCATCGAGCGATCCGTGTGGGTCCGGTGGCAGAGCGCTGCGGATACGGGCGGCTGCGTGGCCGTCGTTTGCGTCGAAGGAGCGTTGACAGCCCTGTTCGAGGATATCAGCAAGCCATCCGCTATCGTTCTTCCTTGACCACAAGCGGACTTACTGCTTACGCCTAAAAGAAGACGCTCATTGTCTGGCGCTGAGCGTCGGCATTTGGCGCTGCTTGCTCGTTCCCATCGACCCGACGAACGGCACCATTCAACCCCCGTTGCGGACGCTCGTTCGCAAAAAGGCGTATGGTGAAGTTTAGCCCGATGCAGCCGTGCAGTCTCACGACCACGAAGGTCCGATAATGTGAGAAAAGGCGACATGGGATCGCGACGGAAAACTGAAATATCGGAAAGTCGCTTCACTCGAGCCCGATCCACACAAAGCCGTCCTGCTTTCGGCAGGGATATACGATCAGCTTTGCGCGGTTTTTCGAAATGTCACCTAAATATTCAAGGCCCGCCCTGGTACCATCGTGCTCCAACTTAGCCCACTCCCTGATTTCGCCGGTAAGAAGGTCGAAACAACTCTGATGCCAGCGGCAGACCAAGCCAAGATCTGCGGTGATCGTGCTCTCCGTGTGTGGGAGCTTCAGCACTTCGGCCTGAGCGGAACTTCGGCGTTCGTAGAGCGGCAGATGCAGATGCGGGCAGGCATTGTTGAAGGCGCAATAGTTGTCGGATCCGCGAACGACGACGATATCGTAATCTTCAAAATCAAGAATCCGGCGTTCATAGGGCTGAAGCTCGTCTTCGGCAAAAGCGCGAATCCACCTCCTGCCGCCCTGACGGATGGTTTCGCGAGGCCGTCTGGCATTCAGCTCGGCGTCAATTTCGGGCTTCAGCCTGACGATTTCGAACAGGCTTGTGCGCTCGCCGGTACCGCGAAGGCGCACCCTGACGAAGTCGCCGATTTCCACCTTGTCGGCGATCTGGTCGCGGAGGGCCTCGGATATCAGCAAGCGCGTACCGGCATCTTTGTTGGCCGCCTCGACCCGGCTGGCCAGATTCACCACATCGCCGATTGCCGTGAGACGTTCGTGTCCGGCGAAACCCAATGTGCCGATGACGGCTTCGCCATAGTTGAGGCCGATACGAATATCGAAATCGATGCCATACATCGAGCTAAAGAACGGCTTCAGACGATCGACTGTGGCGAGGGTCTGGAGCGCGGCGTTCACGGCGCGGAGCGGAGCGTCGGGCTGGTCGTCGATGCCGAATATTGCCATGAGCCCATCGCCGATGAGTTTGTCGATGAAACCGCCATTCTGCTCGATGATGTCGCCGACCTGGGCGAAGTAGCGATTGAGCAGATACATCACGTCGTAGGGCGAAAGCCGCTCAGACAGTGCCGTGAAATCGACAATGTCACTGAAGAAGACCGCAACATGCTTTGCTTCGCCGCAACGCGTCGCGGCAGAAACGCCAAGCTGGCTGGTGATCATCATGTCGGTTTCGTCCAGCACCAGGCGTCGAACGCGAAGCTCGCCTTCCGGCCTGAGCTGACAGGCCAGCCTAACTTCATCCGCCAATCTCAACCGGTCCGCCATCAGGGTTTCGGCCGGATTCCGGTCCGGGCAAGCCTCAAGGCCATCGAGCACCCAGACGCGGCATGTCGAGCATTTCGCCCGGCCGCCGCATGCATGGGCGAACGGCACGCCCGATCTGAGAGCCGCCTCGAGCAAGGTCTCATCGGCGGCCACGTTAAAATCGATCTGGTCAGGTAGAGCGGTTACTTTGGTCATATTCTTGAACAGAGGTCTGCGGCGTTGGCCGGCTCGCCAGTGTAGCACCAATCGGCTCAGGCAATCGAATAGTGATCGTTCGCCTAGCGGAAACACGAATGTCGGCTCGTGGCGCAATTTGCTTGTTCCAATCGACGAGGCCTGAGAACATTCGACCCCTTTGCGGACGGTCGTTCGCAGAAGGCGTACGATGAAGTTTGACCCAATCACGACGCTCACTCCGGTCAGTGGTAACGTCCGGATTTGGCGCGCGATTCCGACCTCAGCGAACGAAGTTATAACACGCCATTCCAGTGTATGATTGCTTCGCCAATTGGGTGTGCGCTGCAATAGCAGCCGAGATAGTCGCGCTTGCCGAAGGGGCTGTCGGCTCTGACGGGATTGGCGTAAGCTACAGTTAAGGGGGTGCACACATGCACCGCATCATCGCCATAGCGATCTTAGTTCTCGCGACCGCGTTCAGCTGCCCCGCGCGGGCGGACGTGCTGATTGGGGTTTCATCCGCGCTGACGGGACGGCTCGCCTGGTTCGGCGAGCAGGGGCAGCGTGGCGCAGAGATGGCCGTGGCCGACATCAATGCAACGGGTGGCGTACTCGGCCAGCAGATGCGACTCATCACGGCCGACGACTTCTGTGATCCCGAGCAAGCGGTCGCCGCAGCCCAGAAGCTGGTGGGTGACGGTGTGGTGCTCGTCGTAGGGCACTACTGCTCTGGAGCCTCGATCCCAGCATCGAAGGTGTACGAGGCGGCGGGCGTTTTGCAGATTTCACCAGGATCGACCAATCCGCTGTTGACTGAACAAGGCCGCGCCAACGTTTTTCGCGTCATTGGTCGCGACGACACGCAGGGGATCGTGGCCGGCAACTACCTGGCCGAAAATTGGAGCGACAAAAGGATTGCGATCCTTCACGACGGCACCACTTATGGAAGGGGTCTTGCCGACGAGACTCGAAAACAGCTGAACAAGCGCGGCGTAGTCGAAGCGATCTACGAGGAGTACACCCCCGCGAAGAACGATTATTCGGCCGAGATCGCTGCGCTAAAGGCTGCGAATATCGCCGTGGCATATGTCGGCGGATATCATGCCGAGGTCGCACTCATGGTTCGCGCCGCGCGCGACCGCAGCTATGCGGTTCAGCTAGTCTCAGGCGATGGCATGGCGACCGAGGAATTTGCTTTGATCGCCGGCCCCGCGGCCGAGGGGACCCTCTTCACGTTCCCGGCGGATGCTCGCCGAAATCCCGAAGCGGCCTCAGTCGTCGAGCGGTTCCGGGCTGAAAACTTCGAGCCCGCAGGCTACACGCTGCTCAGTTACGCCGCCGTCCAGGCCTGGTCGCAGGCGGTGGAGAAGGCCGGCTCACTAAAGCTCCAAGCTGTGATTGCGTCGCTGCGCGGCAATCAATTTGATACTGTGTTGGGCCGTATCGACTTTGACGACAAGGGCGACCTCACGACCCAAAACTGGGTTTGGTACGTCTGGCGCGGCGGAGAGTACGTGCCGGTTGAATAGGGTTCGCTGATCGCCGGCGTGCCGGCTGAGACGTCTAGTCTGATGCAGACCAGTGTGGCCGGACTGTTCCGACTCGCCGAGATGCTTGAACGCCTCGGCATACGGGGCCGGCTGTTGCTCGCCTTTTTCGGGATCAGCGCCCTTGCGGTGCTGGCAACCGCTGCGGCGCTTTATGCTTTCCTGCAGGTTGGCGACGTCGTCGACCGAATTACCACGGATCGAGTGCCGTCGGCGCTCGCCTCCCTCCAGCTGTCGCGCCAGGCCGAACGGGTCGCTGCTGCCGCGCCATCGGTGCTGGCAGCGACTAGCAGGGCTCAGCACAGCGAGGTCTCGGCTGCCGTCGCGCTCGAGATGTCCCGCCTCGAGGCCCTGCGCACGGACCTCCGGGATGCCACGTTAGGCACAGTGCCTTTGGCCGAGATCGAGGAAGCCGCGATTGTTCTGAGGCGCAACCTGAAGGAGCTCGACTCTCTAGTTGTCGCCCGGCTCGACGTGGTCGCCCGCAAGGAGGAGCTCCTGAACCGCCTCGCCGCGACGACGACCGGAAGCCAGCGCCTTGTCGCCACCGGCATCCTAGTGATGGATTCCAGGCTCCCGCAATGGCGGGCGGTCGCGGCCGACACGTCGCTGTCGCCCGATCGACGCGCAGCGGCGATGGCCGACCTGGTCCAGGCGATTGCGGCCTACATCCCCCAGCAGAAGGCGCAGCGGGAGATCTCGGCGGTCAACGACGCGCTGGTGAAGGTCGCGAACGCGCCGACGCCGGGCGACCTGGCGTTGATCCTTTTTCCGCTACGCCGTTCGCTCACTGCTCTTGAAAAGGCTTCCATGAAGATCGACGAAAAGCTGCGGACCCGCTTCCGGCAGCGTGTCGACGAATTCAAGGGTTTGACCGACGGCGAGGACAGCATCCCCAAGGCGCGGGAGGACGAGTTTGCTGTCCTGGCACAGGGCGAAAGGCTTCTCGCCGAGAACAATCGACTGTCGCGCAATCTCACCGCTGGCGTCGATCGCCTGGTCGCTACGGCAGACCAGGAGATCGCTGCGTCCGGTCGCGAAGCCGCGCTCGTCCAGCGCTACGGCACCGCGGTTGTGCTCGGCTCCGCCTTCCTCAGCCTCCTGAGTTCGGTTCTGGTTGTCTGGCTCTATGTCGACCGCAGCCTCCTCGCCCGACTGGGGGCCGTGAGCCAGGGCATGCTCGCGATTGCGGGGGGCAACCTTCGTGCGCCGCTGCCTGCCGCGGGCAGCGACGAAATCGGGCGCATGGCCGAAGCGCTGAGACTCTTCCGGGATACTGCTGTCGAGGTCGAGGAAAAGAACCTGCGCGACGTTGCGGAAGCTCGTCAGCGGCTCATCGATGCCATCGAAAGCATCTCCGAAGGATTCGCTCTGTACGACGGGGAGGACCGGCTCGTCCTCAGCAACAGCCGCTACCGCGAATTGCTCTACACCGGTCTGGAGACCGAACTGACGCCCGGCACGACATTCGAGCAAATCATTCGCCGATCCGCTGAGCGCGGCTACATCAGGGACGCCGAGGGGCGGGTCGAGGAGTGGGTCACCGAGCGCCTCTCGCGGCACCGCAACCCTGGCGAACCTTGGGTGCAGCGGCGAGGGGACGGGCGATGGGTCATGATCAGCGAGCGGCGGATCAGCGCCGGCGGAACGGTCGCCGTCTATTCGGACATCACTGAGCTGAAGCAAAGGGAGGAGAACCTTGCCGAGAAATCGGTGGTTCTGGAGGCGCTTTCCAGCAAGCTGGCGAAGTATCTGGCGCCCCAGGTGTATAGCTCGATATTCACCGGCCGCCAGGAGGTCAGGATCGCCAGCCAGCGGAAGAAACTGACAATATGCTTCTCCGATATCGCGGGCTTTACCGAGACCACTGACAAAATGGAATCCGAGGATCTCACCCAACTCCTCAATCACTATCTGACGGAAATGTCGAAAATTGCTTCGGATCACGGCGCGACGATCGACAAATATGTCGGCGACGCGATCCTGATGTTTTTCGGCGATCCCGAGACTCGCGGCGTCAAGGAGGACGCGCTGGCTTGCGCGCAGATGGCACTTGCAATGCAAAAGCGGATTAGCGAGCTTGCCGAAGTCTGGCGGGACATGGGGATCGAAACACCGCTGCGTTGTCGCATCGGCATCCATACCGACTACTGCACCGTCGGTAACTTCGGCAGCGAGGACCGAATGGACTACACGATAATCGGCGGCGCCGTGAATCTCGCCTCGCGCCTGGAGCAGGAGGCGCCGCCGGGGGCCATCCTCATTTCCTACGAGACGTTTGCGCAAGTGAAGGACTCAATCGACTGTGAGGAGCTGGGGCACGTCCAGGTCAAGGGGATCGCCTATCCCGTCGCCACCTACCGCGTCATCGATCTGAAGGCCAATCTGGCGGCCGCTCGTCGTGCCGTTCGAACCGAGCTGCCGCACTTCAGGCTGGAACTTGAACCGGAGCTGATGCCCACTGACGAGCGTGGCGATGCCGTCACTGCACTTCGAGACGCGCTGGATCGGCTTTGTCACAAGCCCGGGTAGTAGGGCAACCATAAGGCTCAGGTCGCCTTGATCTTTGCCTGGCCGATCTTGCGCCATCGGGCGTTTTCGCGAACCAGTTTCAGGTCGTCGGTCGTCTCGGCAAATGTCCGCAAACGGTATTGCCGGAGCAGGTCCGGGAAGAGCGCCCCGTCCGGCAGGCCGGCAAGCTGCTCGCGGACCGAGATCTTTTCATCGATGACCCCGGTGCCCCAGGCATTTTCCCGAACCTGCAGCTCCGCAGCCAGATCGCGCTCTTCCGGCGCGTTTTCATCTAGCACAGCCAGCAGGATCGAGTAGAAAAGCGCTACATAACCAATCTGTCTCAGGCCGCCCACAACCCGCACACGCGGCAATATGGCAAGGACGAGGAACATCAGGAACAAGTTCGGCAGCAGCACGCCGTCCAGCAGCGCCTGCTTGAGATGCGGCCGCTCGAACGGGATGGAAAGGCCGTGTAGCCTGTCAGGCTCGATCAGGCGCCCGTTCTCGAGGACGAGCTTGCGCACGCGCTCCTCGCGGATGCCCCAGAAATAGGCCGTGGCATTGGGCAGGAATGTGCCAAATGGGCTCGATGCGGCCTCTTGCAGGGCACGTTCGAGACGCTGGCGCCTTGCGGGCTCAATGAGCAGCCTGCAAAGAAGGCTGCCGTCATATTCCAGATGCCGCGCTACGACAGTCGCGGCGAGCCGATCATCGATGAAAACCGGCAGGGCCATGCCGGAACGATCCCAATCGGCGACCAGATCTTCGTTGAGGGCTGTCAGCGCATCGGCGGCGGTTCCAAACACCTTGTCCTGGCTGGCAAGCAGTGTGCCCAGCCAGCGGCTGGCATCCGTTTCGTCGCCCACCGCTTCGAGCGCGCGCTTGTTGAGGGTGACGGGACCGGCCGCGCAGGCGCTTTTGCGGCACAGTTTGTGGCGCCCCATGCCAAACAGGTTGACCTTGTCGTCGCCGACATCGAGCCATCCCGGCCCCTCCCGGCCAATTGTCTCCATGGTCATCGTCGTTCCCATGAAGCCGAAGAAG
Organism: Mesorhizobium sp. CNPSo 4689; assembly: GCF_057784325.1. Lineage (NCBI taxonomy): Bacteria > Pseudomonadati > Pseudomonadota > Alphaproteobacteria > Hyphomicrobiales > Phyllobacteriaceae > Mesorhizobium > Mesorhizobium sp. CNPSo 4689. The sequence continues at coordinate 88,339 of NZ_JBWLUZ010000018.1, read as the reverse complement.
GCCGACAGCCCGTTTTCGATCGCGCCGAGCCAGGCAAGCAGGAAGGCATCGAAGGTGATCCGGTCCATCAGAAGCAGGCAGTGCAGGCCGGACTGAATCACCGGTCTGTGCTCGAACTCTTCGAGGGCCTTGCCGATCTCTTCAGGCTGCATGATCGCACCAAGGCGCTGATGCAGGACTTCGCGCAGGATCGAGCGGGCAGCGATCGCCGGGGCCGATGCAGGCCTTGCCACCGGCCGCCACAGATGGCGGGCGTAATCGGAAACCGGTGCATTCCAGTTCTGCTCGATGTCACGCACGACTTCCGGGCAGAGCAGCGACAGCGCAGCCAGAATTTCCACCGGAGGCTTAGGGGTTGGGTCAAAGACGGCGGTCATCAGAACCGCAGCCGGGCCATGCTCAGGAGGTCGTGGTACTGCCCGTCGGTAAAACCCGCCTTCACGTGGCGGCCTTCGACCTTGAAGCCGTGGCTTGTGTAGAGACGGACGGCCGGTTCGTTGTCGGCATAGACGGTCAATTCGACCCGCTTCAGGGCGCGCCAGTTGTCGGCCACGTCAAGCAGCGCGGCAAGTATGGCAGAGCCGATACCCTTGCCGACAAAGCCATCGTCAAGGCCGATATTGATCTCGCCGATATGCGAACGGCGCGGCGAACCCTGCACGACCAGGCTGCCATGGCCGACGACCTTGCCGTCCAGCTCCGCAACGATCCAGGTGGTTTCCTGGCCGGACTTGGCGATGCGCCGCTCCACCTGCTCCACCATCTCGAAGGGCATCCTGAGCGTGCCCCAGCGGAAGCCCGGCATGTTGAAGATAGCGCAAAGCGCCTCCGCATCGCTTGGCCGGACGGCCCGGAGCTGCGGCTGGATTTTGTCGGAGGAGGGCGAGGTCATGGCTTTCCCGGCAAAGGCAATCGGCCCGGCACGATGCACCGGACGTCACCCGAAAATCCAGCCGTCTCTGCAACCTATGCCGATTGCGCGCTAAAATACCTGGAGGCGGCGCAGAGTTTGAAGACGCCGCTGATGCCGATCCAGCCGAAAAGGGCGAGCCAGCACAATGTCCCGGTCGCCGTCCAGTTGATCCGGTGCACCGCAGCGTCGGTGATGACGAGGCCAAGGATGGCAAGCAGGCCAACCAGAAACTGCGCCAGGCCGAGCACCAGCAATTCCTCGCGCGGCGCGCTTCTCCAGACGAGATATGTGCCGCCGGCACCAGCGAGGAAGATGGCGCTGTAGACCTCAGCGTGGAAGGCATCGATCGGCCATGGCCAGAAGCCCCCGAATGTCAGGGGAAACAGCAACAGGCCGGCGCCATAGAGCCCGAGGATCGCCATTTCCATCGGCATGTAGGCGCGCCATGCGGGGTTTAAGATCACGCCTTTTGCAGAAGGGCGGGCCCTGGCCTGCCACAGGAACAGCCCGGATACCGCGGCCGAACCAAGATAGACCAGAAACCAGAGCCAGGGCGCTTTGCGCTCGAAGTTGAAATAGCCGAGATTGATGAACGACGCCGCCGACACGATGACGGTGAAGATGAAGGCCATGACGAGCACGAGCCTGCCGGGCGACCAGCGATTCCAGACCAGCAGCGCCGCCATCACGGCCATTTCGGCGGTGTAGAAGCCGCCGAGGAAGCGGGCATTGAACGGCGTGACGGCCCAGGGCCAGCGCGGCTTGACCAGCGCAGGCGCAAAAAACAGGCCGGCGCCGACGATCAGGACGATGATGACCGCCGCCGAGAAAAGCCGCAGGGCCGCGGGAAATGGCGGGTTGTCGGGTGTCGGCACGGGAGAAAGCCCCAAGGATGAATGCCCCATGGACCCATCATAGTGCCGCTTGCGGCCGGTGAAAATCCGCCGGATGGAAATTGAACCGTCACCAGGTCTATCCATTCGAATGGCTGTACCGTCCGTTTCGACGTAAGATGGAGCGCTCGGGCCGAAGATCGGTCCAGCCAACCCGTCTCGGGGCGCATTTTCCGGAGCCTGCACGATGACCGAAGCTCAGGATCTGTTCTCGCTTCTGCGGCAATCGACCGATGTCGATCCGCAGGCAATCGACGCGATCAAGCGAACCATCGCGGAGGGCATAGACCGCGAACTTTGCCGCATCAATGTGCCGGCCTTCGCCAGCAAGCATGGCCTCGACGAGGAACGCGCCATCAGCGCCTTTCTCCATGCGGCGCGGGTGGGCATCTTCGACATTTCCTGGAATGTTCTGTGCCCCGGCTGTGGCGGCGTGCTCGACACCAACGCCACGCTGAAAACCATGCAGAAGGACGAATACACCTGCGCATTGTGCTCCCAGGGCTATTCGCCGACGCTCGACGAGATGGTCGAGGTGACATTCACCGTCAGTCCCCGCGTGCGCAGGATTGCCGCCCACAATCCGCACGAACTGCCGTTGGTGGAATATTACCGCCAGATCTACTGGGCGTCCGGCGCCGATCTGCCGGACGAGGATTTGGCGACAAAGATGGAAGCGTTCTCGCTGGAGGATATCGAGCTTGCGCCCGGTGAAAAGGCGGTTCTGCACATACAGCTTCCGCCCCAATTCATCATCGTCTTCGAGCCGGTCACCCATTCGGCGCAATTCATCGACGCGAAGGGCGAACCAGCAACAGAGCGCCGAAGCCTCTCTTTGGTCTTCGACCGCGACCATGTCCAGAACCAGACGCTGGAGATGCAACCCGGCCCTTTGCGCATTTCGCTGGAAAACAGGACCGACACCCGCGTCCTGCCGACGGTCTTCATCGCCTGCCCGGTATTGCATGATTTCCTGGGCAAGCGCCGGCCCTTCCTGACCGCCAAGCGCCTGCTCACCAACCAGACGTTCCGCGATCTCTATCGCACGGATACGCTCGATATCGACCAACGCCTGAAGATCACCAGCCTGACCTTCCTGTTCACCGACCTGCGCGGATCGACCGAGCTTTACGAGCGGGTGGGCGATCTTTCAGCCTTCGATCTCGTACGTGAGCATTTCCAGGTTCTGCACGAGATCGTCGCGGCGGAGGCAGGCGCGGTGGTGAAGACGATCGGCGATGCGGTGATGGCGACCTTCGCGACGCCTGATCGTGCGATTGCTGCGGCCCTCAGGATGCGCGATGCCATGCGTGCGCTCAACGACAAGCGGGCGTGAGGATTTGCTGCTCAAGATCGGAGTCCATGCCGGCCCCTGCATCGCCGTGTCCATGAACGAGCGGCAGGACTATTTCGGCCAGACGGTCAACATTGCTTCGCGGGTCCAGAACCTCGCCAACGCACAGGCGATCTTCGCCACTCGTGCGGTGGTCGACGACAATCTCACTGCCGATCTGTTGCACAGGAACGCGCTGACCCCCGTGCCTCACGAGGTCTCGCTGCGCGGCATTGAGCGGGAGATAGCAGTCTATACGATCCCCTGACGATTTGGCCCCTGAAGATTGGGGTCGTCTCGGCCGCTCACACGCGCCTGGAGATAAAATAACGATCGGCGGGCACCGAAGGCGGCGGCGTGAGGCGTTGCAACAGCGGGTGATCGAGCGGCGTGCCGCTGACCGCGATGCCGCCGACGCGAAGCAGGCGCGCGATCAGATCGGGAAGCCAGGTAGAGGTCACTGCATCGCGATCGTCATAGCCGGTGCCGATGTCGGCATGAACAAGGACGGCGTCGATGCCAATGAACCTCTCCGCCGTCTCGCGTATTTCGCCGAGCACGAGGTCTTCAGCTTCGGGAATTGAGCTGGCGTGTGCGCCAAGTGCGCGGTCGAACACCACGATCCGGCGGCCGGGCAGGCGCTCGCGCAGATGGTGGAACGTCCGGCCATTGCCGAGGCCGAGCTCGAGCACGGGGCCCTCGATCTTCGCCACCTCCGCGCAGACTTGATCGAGAATGTCGCGCTGTGCGGTCATCCTGCTGATGAAATTCTCGAGGCGAGTCATATGCGTTTGTGTGTCCTGAATCAGCTCAAGAGATCGGCAATGCTCGCGACCAGAACGGTTCACGGGTGAAACCCGAAAGCGACGTGTTTAACCCCGATCGCGTCTCGCCACATATAGAGGCGAACGATGAACGCTGCAACAATCGAACAGGCTGCCGACAGGGATCATACTGGGTGGAGTCGGCTGCCCGGCGCGCGGCGCAATAGCGATCTCACTTGTAGGGGTCTGCGGCGTCCCGCAAGCCGTCGCCGAGGAAGTTGAACGCCATGATGACGAGAATGACGGGAAGCATCGGCAAAAGCAGCCATGGATAGAACGCGATCACGCTGACGCTGCGCGCCTCGGTGAGCAGGATGCCCCAGCTGGTTATTGGCGCCCTCAGGCCGAGCCCGAGGAAGCTCAGCGCGGTCTCGCCCAGGATCATGCCGGGTATGGAGATCGTCGCCGTCGCGATCAGATGCGACATGAAGCCGGGAATGAGGTGCCGCCCGATGATGCGGCTGCTCCTGGCGCCCATCAATTGCGCGGCCAGAACGTAGTCCTCCTCGCGCAAGGCCAGAAGCTTTGAGCGCACGGCCCGCGCCAGTCCGGTCCAGTCGAGTAGCCCGAGGATGACGGTGATGCCGAAATAGATCAGGATCGGACTCCAGGTTATCGGCATGATCGCCGCCAGAGCCAGCCATAGCGGAATGCTGGGAATCGATTGCAGAACTTCGATTATCCGTTGAACGATGAGGTCGAAGATACCGCCGTGGTAACCGGCCAGTCCGCCGATGACGATGCCGAGCAGGAAGCTGAAACTGATGCCGACGAGGCCGATCGTCAGTGAAATGCGTGCGCCATAGATGATGCGCGAGAGCACATCGCGCCCCAACCTGTCGGTGCCGGCCAGAAAGAGCTGGCCGTTTTCGGCAGGGCAGACAAAATGCCTGTCACCTTCGATCAGGCCCCAGAATCGGTAGCTGTCGCCCTTGCAGAAGAAACGGAGCCGCTGAACGTCATCCTTGTTCTCGATGTAGTTTCGCTTGAGCGTGTCCATGTCCAGCGTCATCTGGCGGCCATAGACGAACGGCCCGACGAACTGGCCGTCGTGGAACAGGTGCACCCGCTGCGGCGGCGAATAGATGTAGTCCATGTTGCGCGTGTGCAGATTGTAGGGCGCCAGGAACTCGCAGATCAGTATCCCGAAATAAAGCACCGCCAGGAACATGCCCGATACAAGGGCAAGCCGGTGCTTGCAGAATTTCCACCACATCAGCCGCAACTGCGACGCCTGGAAGACCTTCGACTGCTCCGGCGTCATCGCTTCGACCGACTGCAGGTCGAAGGGCGCGCTGGAAATGTAGTGTTGCAGTGGAGCACCCGGAGCGGGCAGCGGCGAATCCGTCTTCATTTGGTGCTACCGCCCTGCAAACGAATTCGTGGATCAAGCAGCGCCAGCGCCAGGTCGGAAATCAGGACACCGATGACCGTCAGGAAGGCGAGGAACATCAGGAACGACCCTGCCAGATACATGTCCTGGCTTTGCAGCGCCTTGATCAGCATCGGCCCGGTCGTTTCCAAAGACAGCACGATCGCCGTGATTTCGGCGCCTGAGATGATGGCCGGCAGGATAGAGCCGATGTCGGAAATGAAGAAATTGAGCGCCATGCGCAGCGGATATTTGACCAGGGCCTTGAAGGGATGAAGGCCTTTGGCGCGCGCGGTCACGACATATTGCTTGTGCAGCTCATCGAGCAGATTGGCGCGCAGCCGCCGGATCATGCTTGCCGTGCCGCCGGTGCCGATGATCAAGACCGGGATCCAGAGATGGGCAAGGATCGACTTCGCTTTGGCCCAGCTCATCGGCTCGGCGAGATATTGCTGGTCCATGAGATGGCCGATGGACGTGCCGAACCAGATGTTGGCGAAATACATCAGGATCAGCGCCAGCATGAAGTTCGGAATGGCAAGACCGAGAAGGCCTAAGAAAGTCAGGCCGTAGTCGCCCCAGCTGTATTGGCGCGTTGCGGAGTATATGCCGATCGGAAAGGCGATGAGCCATGTGAAGATGATCGTGACGAAGGAAACCAGCACGGTCAGCCACATCCGGTCCCCGACGACGTCGCGAACCGGCAGCTCATATTCGAAGGAATAGCCGAAATCGCCACGCAGCATCCCGCCGACCCAGTAGAAGTAGCGAATGATCGGCGGCTTGTCGAAACCATACTCCTTGCGCATCATCTCGATGCGATCGGAATCCACCCCTTCGCCCTGAGCCCGAAGCTCGGCGACATAGCTGTCGAAATAGTCGCCTGGGGGAAGTTCGATGATGGTGAACACCAGCGCCGATATGACCAGCAGCGTTGGAACCATCACAGTGATGCGCCAGACAATATATCGAAGCACGCTCAGGAGTCTCCAAGCCAGAATGTATCCGGCATGTAGACACCGAAATAGGCAGTCGGGTCGAAGCCGTAGAGTGCCTTGTCAGGCAGATTGCGCAGCCGCGAGGACGCCAGAACCGGCTGATGCGTTCCGTTCACCGTGCCGATCGAAAACACCTGATCGGTGTAGATCGACAGCATCGAATTCCAGATTTCGGCGCGCTCCGTGGCTTCGGTCGACGCGTTCCAGCGCTTGAGCAAGGCCATCAGCTCGACCACTTCGGGAAGATCGGGCGCCTCACCCATCTTGCCATGCGACAAGTAGTGAGCACCCCAGAGCGGCCATTGCAACTGGTCGTCGATGGTGGGGGCCAGCTGGCTCGGGTTCATGTCGGCGGTCGGCACGCCATTGTCGATGCCCGACCACATCGACATCATGATCTGGCCGCCAAGCGCGCGGCTGCGGAAGATGTCGCGCTGCGAAGTCCGGATGAACAGGGCGATGCCGATCTTGCGCCAGTGATCGGTGATGAGTTCGAGCGCGTCGGTTTCCAGCGTGCTTTCGCCGGCCGTTTCCACGATGATCTGCGCCGGGCGTCCATCGGCAAGTATCCGCAGGTCGTCATCGTCACGCGCCTGGAGCCCGACCTCGTCGAGCAGGGCATTGGCCTGGTCGGGATCATGGGCGACCCAGGCTTTCGCGAATTCCGGCCGGTAGAGCGGGCTCTCCGGCAGGACCGTATCGGCACTTTCCTGCGCCAATCCGTAGAACACAGCCATATTGATCTCGCGCCTGTCCACAGCGAGCGAAAGTGCGCGGCGCACGCGCACGTCACGCAAAAGGCCACGCCACACCTGGTCGGCACAATTCAGATTGGGCAGCAGCGCCAGCCGCGAACCCTGGGTGCGTTTCCACAGATGCATCTTCACCGGGTAGCGCTTCTCCGCATCCTTCAGGAAGGCGTAGTCGGCGAAGTCAATTCCCATGCCTTGCAGGTCGCTCTCGCCGGCACCGGTCTTGGCGGAAATGATCGCCGACGAGCTGACATTCATGATAATCCGGTCAACATAGGGCAGTTGCCGGCCATTCTCGTCTATTCGATGAAAGAACGGGTTGCGCTCGAAGACGAACTGCTCGGCCGGCGGCTTGGTCCGGTTCTGCCAGGGATCGAGCGTCGGCAGATCCGGGTTCTCCGGGCGATACTGCCGCGACATGCGGATATGCAGGAGCGTCCATTTCTTGGCCCGGTTCTCCTTCATCAGGCCGGCGAGCCGGAATGCATCCTGGTATTTCTTGTGGAACTGCTTGAGATAGGCGGCCGGCAGAACAAGCGATAGCGGCGAAGCAGCAGCGAGCTTGGGCAGGAAGTCGGGATTGGGCGCATCCCAGCTATAGCGGACCGTCAACGGATCGACGATCTCGAAACGTGGCGGCTTGCCGTCCGCCAGCAGGGCCGGGGCGAGCCCGCCTTGCGAAAGCTCATCGTTCAGCCAGACGTCTTCCCAGCAATAGCGAAAATCCTCCGGCGTCAGCAGGCTGCCGTCAGACCATTTATGCCCTTCCCGTATCTTGAAAGTGAAGACGCGATCATCCGCTACGTCGTAACTCTCGAGAATGTCGGGCTGCATGTTGAGCTTTTCGTCATAGCCGACCAGGCGAGAATACCCGTAGATCGTCATCATCCGGATATCTTTCTGGCTGCCGATGATCGTTCGCAGCGTGCCGCCATACTGGCCGGGCTGCCGGCCCATCGCAGCGAGATTCAACGCGCGCGGGCTCTTGGGCAGGCGCTCAGTGAGTGCCGGTAGCGCCTTGGCCTTCAGCTGCGGCTGAAGAAATTCCGGCTCCAGATCGTCGGCGCGCAACGTACCCGGCAGAAATGTCGAAGCCATGAGGCCAAGGACGGTGCGCCGGCTGATCAATGGCGTAGCTCGCTGACATCGGCCGAACGTCGGGCCAGCACGAGGTGGCCGCCGCCAAGATCGAGCGGCGACAGCATATCCTCGTCGCTCTCGTCGCGGAATTGCGGTCCCCATGCGCTGGTGTCGGAAGCGCCGCTGAGTTTCAGCGTCTTGAAATCCATCGGCCTGTCGAGATCGGGGAAAGGTACCGAGGCGACGAGTGAGCGCGTGTAGGGGTGGATCGGTTTCCTAAGCAGAATTTCGCGCGGCGCAAGCTCGACGATACGCCCGCCGCACATCACCGCGATGCGGTCTGCCATGTAGTCCACCACCGCCAAATTGTGGGATATGAACAGATAGGTCAGGCCCAGTTCCTTTTGCAGGTCCTTCAGAAGGTTCAGGATCTGCGCCTGGACAGAGACATCGAGCGCCGAAACCGGCTCGTCGCAGATCAGGAGTTCAGGCCCCAGCGCCAACGCACGCGCGATGCCGATACGCTGACGCTGCCCGCCGGAGAAACTGTGCGGATAACGCTTGATGAAGCGCGGATCGAGCCCGATAGCCTGCATCAGGCTCTTGACCGTGGCGAGTCGGGACGCGGCATTGCCACGTTGATGGATTTCCAGCGGCTCGCCCAAGATGTTCTCTACCGTCATGCGAGGTGAAAGCGACGAAACCGGATCCTGGAAGACCATCTGGATTTTCGCGCGCAGCATGCGCAGGGCTTCTCCCTCGGCTTCCAAGACGTCTATCGGTGCATCGCGGCCGTTGAAGATCACAGAGCCGCCGCTAGGGGTGACAGCCCGCATGAGGATCTTGCTGACGGTGGTTTTACCGCAGCCGCTTTCGCCGACCAGACCCAGGCACTCACCCCGCCTGATATCGAAGCTCACGCCGTCCACGGCGCGAACAGAGGTTTGATGACCCCCGCCGAACCATCCGGACTTGCGAGTGGTGAAGGTCTTTTTCAGATCTCTGACCGACAACAGGATGTCGTCCGGCCCCTTCGATGCCGGCGCCGTCTGCTTGCCGAGCAGGTTCTCGACATTCACCGGCACCTCGCGGAGCGCCTTTAGCCTTTCGCCAGGCTTCAGGTCGAAATGCGGAACGGCTGCCATCAGGCCCTTCAGGTAAGGGTGACCCGGCCGGCGGAATATCGCTTCGACAGGCCCCGCTTCCATGATCTCGCCATGGTAGATGACCACCACCTCGTCGGCGACATTGGCGACCACGCCGAGGTCGTGCGTGATTAGCAGCATCGCCATGTTCAGCTTGGTCTGAAGCCCGCGCAGCAATTGCAGGATTTGCGCCTGGATGGTGACGTCCAACGCCGTCGTCGGCTCGTCGGCGATCAGCAAAGCCGGCCGGCAGATAAGCGCCATGGCGATCATCGCGCGTTGACGCAATCCTCCCGAAAGTTCAAAGGGATACATGTCATAGGCGCGCTTGGGATTGGGAAAGCCGACAAGGCCGAGCATTTCCTCGGTCCGCGCCTTGCGCTCCGCCCGAGCCATGGGCGTATGAATCTGCAGCGATTCACTGACTTGGTTGCCGATCGTGTGCAGCGGCGACAGCGATGTCATCGGCTCCTGAAAGATCTTGCCGATGCGGCTGCCTCTCAACGCTCGGATTTCGGGCCCGTCACGCGGCATCTGCAGGATATCCTGCGTCGTGCCGGGCTTTTCAGGATCGGAAAACAGGATACGGCCGCGAACATGGGCTGTCTTCGGCAAAATGCCCATCACGGCCTGGCTGAGAACCGATTTTCCGGAACCGGACTCGCCCACAAGCGCAGTGACCTTGCCGGGCAGGACACGAAGATTTGCCCGTCTTACGGCATGCAACGGTCCCCCGATAATGGCAAAAGAGATGCCAACATCCTCGATCCGCAGCAGATCAACGCCCGAATTCATTTCTCACACCAGCCCACTCTGGCGGCCTGCCGGCCGGCAAGCCCAGAAGCGAGACTAGCGCATTGCCGGCCTAGAGCAACTTGGATTCGAAACGAGTTCCCCGGCGGAACCGGCGACCGGACTGCATACCAAGGCGTTCGGATCAGATCGTGGCAGTTACTGGAGCTTCCTTCGGTCGCCCGCCGACAGCCGCGCGGCATCGCGATGAAGCAGCATGACCTGCTCGGCGTCCGATATGCGGTCGTGAATCGGCGCAGCGTCTTCATCGAGTGCGAGAGCACCCGACAGATCGGGTGAAAGCACCGTCAGCTTCTGTTTGATACCCGCCAGTTCCTCCATGCCGAGCGTCAGCCAGCTATTGGCGCCGCAATAGCCGGCGAAGTCCTTGCTGGCGAGAACGCTGTGCGGATATTTCTTGGTCAGGGTCTGGAGGCGCTGGACCTCGTTTACAGCCGAGCCGAAGACAGAGAATGTGAGCCGGTCTGTAAGCCCGACATTGCCGAACATCACATTGCCGACATGCAGGCCGATACCAAATTTTATGTCGCCCAACCCCTGCTCCTTTCTGCGCAGATTGAGGTCCATCATGCGCGACACGGTGGCCTTGTGCGCTGCCGCAAGAGCAGCCTGGCAGGCGATCTCGGACTGCGACCGGTGCCTTTCGCAAGGGTAGACGGCAATGAAGCCATCCCCTATGAAACTCATGATCTGCCCGCCTTTGCGATTGAAAGGGGCGGCAACGGCGTCGAAAAATTGGTTCAGCGTATCGATATAGATTTCGCGGCCGGAGGTTTCGGCAAGTCTTGACGACCCGCGCATATCGCCCATGACCAGCGCGGCCCGGATTGTATCACCCTCGCCGCGCTTGATCTGGCCGTCGAGCACGCGCCTGCCGGCGTCGCCGCCGAGATAAGTGGTCATCATGTTGTCGGCGAGCTTGGTGAGTACCGCCATCTTGGTTGCGATAGCGAGATGGTTCTGGATGCGCAGCAGCGCCGAAATCATGCTGTCGCTGAAGCCTGCAGCACTGTCGGTGGACCAGGACCCTAGCATGCCCTGACTGGTGTTGCCGCTGAAGGGATGGACGAAAGCCATGTAATCGGTGACGCCCATAAGCCTGAGTTCATCGAAAACAGGAAACTCCGACGGCACCGACGCGTTCAACCGGCGCCGCAGATGGTCGAGCTTGTTGGTGAGCAGATGGTAGTATGGGCTGGTCAGGAATCTGTCAGACTGCACGCCGCCCTCATTGCGGAAGCCTTCCATTTCCATCCCCTGGCCGCGAAGCCAGGTGAAGCCAAGCGCGTCATAAAGCGGATGAAGCATCGAAAAGCTCAAATGCACCCGCTTCAGTGGCAGGCCGGCAGCAGCCAGCCGTTCACAAAAGCCCTTTACCAATGTTTCCAGGTCGTTGCCGGCCAGCGCCGATTGGGTCAGCCAATCGGCAACCTTATCCATGAGAATGGTGGAAATTTCTACTTGCGCTGTGCTCATGCTATCTCGAAACCCGTCGAAGACGAGCCATCTCCTTTGATCCGCCACACCCTCGAAGTCAATGAAGCCGGCTTCGGCGGCAAAAGCCGGCGAAGAATGTCCCGAATGACTGTCCTTGCAGGCAAGGAGCAGGCGTAACTGCATCTATCTCCTGGGGCACATATGTGGCGAGGCTGCCGGCGGAGTGCAATCACGATCCTGACATCGGGCAAAATTCACCGGCTCAGACGCCGTCAGGCCTTCACCACCGTCTCTCGGGCTAGCCCGAGGCGGCCAAAAACATTGCGTGTGTCGACGATCAGAAGAGCGTGATCAGCGATCGCCTGATAGTCGATCGCGTCGTGGTCGGTTGCAACGACGACAGCATCGAAATCCTTCAAGGCCGCCTCGGTCAATTCGACCGAGCAACGCCCCTTGATCGCCATATGCTCCCGTGTGGTCGGGATTTCGGTAACATGCGGATCGTGGAATTCCGCCTTGCCGCCCCATTCCTCGATGAGTTCAATGAGCCGCAATGAAGGGCTTTCGCGGATGTCGGGCACATTCTTCTTATAGGCGAGCCCGATGATGAGAATGCGCGAGCGGCTGAGCGCCTTGCCGCAGCGCCGGTCCAGCGCCTTCGCCAGTTCATCGACCACATGACGCGGCATGGCCGTGTTGATCTCTGCCGCCAGCTCGATGAAGCGGGTCGGCAGTTCGTATTCGCGCGCCTTCCACGTCAGGTAGAAGGGATCGATCGGAACGCAGTGCCCGCCAAGTCCAGGGCCAGGATAGAAAGGCATGTAGCCGAAGGGCTTGCTCTTTGCCGCCTCGATCACCTCCCAGATGTCGATGCCCATCGCCCCGAGCACGACCTTCAACTCGTTGACCAGGGCTATGTTGACCGAGCGGAAGATGTTTTCCGTCAGCTTGACCGCCTCGGCGGTCGCCGTGGTGGAAACCGGAACGACGGTCTTGACCACGCCTTGGTAGAAAGCCTGCACGAGCGTCGCCGCTTCAACGCTGTCGCCTGCCACGACCTTGGGGATCGTCGCGACTTCAAAACTGCGGTTGCCGGGATCCTCGCGTTCGGGCGAGTAGCCGAGGAAGAAGTCTATCTTCGACTGCAAGCCGGTTTCTTCCAACATGGGTTTGATCACGTCGTCGGTGGTGCCCGGATAGGTGGTCGATTCCAGCACGATCAGCTGGCCGCGACGCAGATGCTTCGCGATGGTGCCTGCCGTGTTCCTGACAAAGGAGAGGTCCGGCTCACGGTTTTTCGTCAGCGGTGTGGGAACGCAGATGATGATGACATCGCAGACGGCCAGTTCGGCAAAATCCGCAGTGGCGCGGAACCGTCCGCTCGCCACCTGGCCGGCAAGGGCTGTCGACGTCACCGCCTCAATGTAGGATTGGCCGTTGTTCAGGCTCTCGACCTTCTGGGCTTCGATATCGAAGCCGGAAACCGGGAAGCCGGCGCGTGCGATCGCAACCGCCAGCGGCAACCCGACATAGCCTAGTCCGATCACCCCGACTTGCGCGGCGCGCGCCGAAATCCGGTTCAGAAGACGGTCATATGTCGATCGTGAGGCGTCCAAAAATCTGCTTTCCCGTCAATTCGGACAGGCTGTCCGCTCCCATGGCCGAGGCATATTGCGGAAAATAGATTTCCGCAAGCCGTCGTCAGACCGGCACCTTCGCCTTCAGGCTTGCGGCAGCCATCGCATAGCCGCCGTCGGCGCCATCGATGAAATGAACGTGATCGGGCTGCAGCGGCGAGATGACGAGGCATGTCATCAAGGCCGATTTCTGGCGGTGCAGGCCATAGTTGCAGATGCCCGCTTCTTCCGCCTGTTTCAGCCGGCTCTCGATCCGTTGCAACACATCCGCGTCAACGTCGATGGTCATCTTCAAGCCGTCGTCGAACTTCCGGAAATCCGAATTGCTGGCCACCTCGCGTTTATAGACCTTCGGATCGAAACGGCCGATCGTCCAGCCAAATCTATCGGTGACGGCCGTAAGCGTCATCAGGAACATCACCCACAGCTTCGCCAGCCACCGCCGCCCTGGCGGCGCCGTGGCCCGCGCCTCGACATCGAGGCCGGCGGGCAGAAGACTGTAGGCCGGCCCGTCTACCGGCACCGGGTGGCCATCGCGTTCCTGCCTGCCGGCAAGGGCGATGATGTCGGAAGCCAGAAACTGAAAACCGCGCAAGTCTCGCGAAGCCCCTGGTATGGCTATGATCGAGACAATTTCGCCGTGCCGGGCTTCGATCGGGTTCCAGCGGCAGGAGAGGCCGGTCAGATCCGGCCGCGCGCCGGCCGGCGCAGGATCGATGCGGTAGCGCCCCGCTTTCATCTCGGCTTCCGCCCAACTGCCGCCACCGCCGGCGAACATGGCATAGAAGGCCGCTTCGGAGGCCTGGAACCTCGCCACGCGAACGTCGAGGCCTTGCGCTCTTATATCCTTTATCGGCACGATTGCCGCACGCAAGGTCAGGTCCAGTTCGTCCGCCACCCATCTCTGGACAGCCGCCAGCGCGTTACGGGCGATCTCCAGCGCCGAGCCGGGAAACGCCACGAGTGCGCCGTCGCCGCCGAAGACATAGGGAAGATCTTGCCGACCCAGCGCATTGAGCAGCGCCGAAATGACGCTGGCGCCGGCCATATTGACGGTTTTATAGCGCCCGGCCCCGATCGCCTTGGTCGAGCCGACAATGTCGGCGGTGGCCAGCGCCCAGCCATCGGGGAGAGGCCGATAGTTATCGATATCGGCAACGCTTTCGAACTTTGCGAAGACCGGCAAAGAAGCGACAAACGGGTCGGACGCGACGGCTGTTTCCATGAGCATCAGATAGCACATTCCAGCGCTTGAAGGTGAAGTCGATCATGCGTCGAAATTGACTTGCGCAAGCTTTGCGATGATAGGATCGCGCGATGCGAATTGCCTTCTACGCGCCGCTGAAGTCGCCCAATCATCCCGTTGTCTCCGGCGACCGCCAGATGGCACGGATGCTGGTCAAGGCGCTGCAGCATGGCGGGCATAGCGTCGAACTGGCATCGGAGTTGCGCTTCTATCTACGCCAGCCGGAGCTGGAAAGTTTCGATGCGCTCAAGATCGAGGCTCGGGACGAAGCCGCGCGGCTGACAAGGCTTTGGGACCGTGACGGCAAGCCCGATCTCTGGTTCTCCTATCATCCCTATTACAAGGCGCCCGACCTGATCGGGCCCGAGCTGGCGTCGGCCTTTGCTGTCCCCTATGTGACAGCGGAAGCCTCCTATTCCAGGCGGCGCAACGCCGGCTTGTGGGCCGATACGCAAGCGTTGGTGGTGCGAGCCATCGAACAGGCAGCGCTGAACATCTGTTTCACGCAAAGGGATCGTCAGGGACTGACAGACGCGATTCCCGACGCCGCTCTGGGTATGCTTTCGCCCTTTATCGACACATCGGTATTCCAGGAATTGCCGGCACAGGGTTGTCCGACGCGCCTCGTTACCGTCGCCATGATGCGCTCGGGCGACAAAGTCGAAAGCTATCGCATGCTGGCGCAAGCGCTCGGTCGGATCGGCCACCTGCCCTGGACCATGTCGGTCGTCGGCGACGGGCCTGCCCGTGACGAGGTCAAAGCGCAATTCGCCGGCTTGCCAGCCGACCGTATCGAATGGCTTGGTGCGATTGAGCCAGCCGCCGTGCCAGATGTCCTCTACGGTGGGGGAATTTACCTCTGGCCGGGTTACGGCGAGGCCTATGGCGTGGCCTATCTTGAAGCACAGGCTGCCGGCCTTCCGGTGGTGGCTCAGGACATCGCCGGCGTGCCGGAGGTCCTGCGGAATGGCCAGACCGGGTTTCTCACTCCGCCGGGCGATGTGGCGGCATTCGCTTCTGCCATTGAAAGGCTTCTGGCCCAT
Organism: Mesorhizobium sp. CNPSo 4689; assembly: GCF_057784325.1. NCBI lineage: Bacteria > Pseudomonadati > Pseudomonadota > Alphaproteobacteria > Hyphomicrobiales > Phyllobacteriaceae > Mesorhizobium > Mesorhizobium sp. CNPSo 4689. The sequence goes on along the minus strand of NZ_JBWLUZ010000018.1, from coordinate 72,853 downwards.
AACGACGAAAGAACCATGATGGCCGCAGAAGCCAGGCGTTTCGTCCTCGAAGAGCGCTCCCTCGGTGGTGCAGCGGCGCGTCTGGCCGAACTTCTCAAGAAGATCCCGGTTCCATGACATCCGATCCGATCTGGCAGCCCTTGGTGAAAGAGCTGGCGCGCCGGCAAAGGGCGGGCCGCAAGGCAGAGTTCTGGCTGCGCGACGATGACGCCGTGGATCCGACGCCTGCGCTGGATCGGCTGCTCGACCTCACCGGTGAATTCGCGGTTCCGGTCACTCTGGCCGTCATTCCGGCCCTGACCGACGAGAAGCTTGTCGTCGCGCTTGACGAGGCGCCACATGCCACGGTCGCCATCCATGGCTGGGCGCACCGAAATCATGCGCCCGAGGACCAGAAGAAGCAGGAGCTCGGCGCGCATCGGCCACGCGAGGCGGTGCTCGATGATCTGGCTCGCGGGCTGTCGCACGTAATCGGCCTGCACGGCGCACGTGCCGTTCCGATGCTGGTGCCACCCTGGAACAGGATTGACGCCGGCTTGGTATCCGACCTTGGATCGATAGGATTTTCGGCATTGTCGGTCTTTGGGCCGCCGAAACCGGCTTCACTGGCGGTCATCAACAGCAATGTCGACATCATGGATTGGCACGGCACGCGCGGCTGCCGCGATCATGGCCTATTGGTTCAGGCTATCATCGCGCAATTGCAGCATGCAGTCGACGGCGGCGAACCGGTTGGCCTGCTCACCCACCATCTCGTACATGATGAATCGGCCTGGCTTTTCCTCGAACGGCTGTTCACAGTCACCGCACGGACTGAAGCCTGCGCATGGCTTCCGATCAGGACATTGATCGGGCGCAGCGCCGGTAGAGGAAAATAGCTCAGCGCTTTTTGTGCAATGAGACTGGAAATTTGAGCGCCTGGCCATCCCGCGCGGCAAAAGCGCCGGCAAACCTGTCTTTGGCCAGTTTCTCGATCTCGTCCAGTTCCTCGTCGGTGCGTGTCGGATCGTGGTGAAACAGCGCAAGCCCCCGCGCACCGGCCGCCTCACAGAGCTTGACGCCCTGTTGCCATGTCGAGTGTCCGTTACCGCGGCGGCGTTCCATTTCATCCTCGGTGTAGGCGCAATCGTAAATGACGAGGTCGGCATCTTTGATCAGGCCGAGCACCGCCTGATCGAGTTTGTCCGGCTCGTGCTCAGTGTCTGTGATCACCGCCACGACGCGGCCGCCCCATTCGACCCGGTAGCCCACGCAGCCGCCCGGATGGTTAAGACTGCCGGTTCGGACCACCACCCCTTCGCGCGGCCGAAGCACGTCTCCGGATACGAAATCGCGACAGTCGATGCTTGCCTTGCAGATATCGAGTTTCACCGGAAACCACGGCGGCTGCATGAACTCATCGACCATCTGCCGGGTCGTCATGCGTCCTGCAAGATGCCCGGACCAGAGCCTGACCTTGACGCTCCGGTCATAGATCGGCTTGAAAGCCGGCAGCCCGATGATGTGATCGTAATGGCAATGGGTGAAAAACAGGTCGAAATCGGTCACGCCCGACGCCCGAAGCGCCCAGCCGGCAGGCCGTAGGCCAGAGCCCGCGTCGAACAGAAGCGTATGCTTACCGCATCGCATCTCAATGCAGATTGTGTTGCCGCCATAGCGAGAGAATTCTGGCCCCGATACCGAAATGCTGCCGCGCACGCCCCAAAACCTGACCAGGAAAACGTCGTCGTCCATGCTACCCCTTCGCAGTCCAGTCGCCTATGGTAGCCAGTGCCATCACGACGGCGAGGATTAAGCGCACGTTACTCGTTACTTGGCGCTTCGTGCGTCGATCAGATCCGCGGTCGTATGGCTTAGGCGATCGGCAAGAACCCGCACCATCTCGATGGTCATTTCCGGGAACTCCTTCATAAGCCTCAGGAAATGATCCTTGCGGATTCTCAAGGCTTCCAGCGGACTTGCGGCTCTGACGGTGGCCGTGCGGGAGCTGTTGCACAATATGGCGATCTCGCCAACAATCGAATTTGGCACCAGTTCGGCAACTTTTATCGGTCCGCTGTCGGAATCGACCAGAATATCCGCCCTGCCTGAGAGGATGACATAGGCGGCGTCTGCCTCGTCGCCCTGTCGGAAAAGGATCTGGCCGGCGCTGTAGCTCACGCGATCGGATGTGAACGCAAGCAGCTTGAGCTTTGTCGGCTCTATGCCGGAGAACAAGGGAACGCGTTGCAGCATTCCAACCTCATCCTTGAGCAGCATTGTCGCAAACCTTCCCAAAATTCACGTCTGCTCTATGACAGCAGTTCCTTGAAGATACCGCTTCCCGCCAAAAGTGTCTCGTGTGTTCCGTCTTCCACCAATTGACCCGAGTCGAAGACGATAACGCGATCGAACATCATCGCCATTGCCGGATTCGTCACGACCCACACAATTGCCGGTGAATGGCCGTCGCGTCTGGCTTCCTCGAGCACGTTTCGCAGCACCTTATCCTGCATGCGCTGGTCGAGCGCCGACAGCGGCCGGTTGAGAATGAGAAAATCAGGACGCTTGAGCAGGGCCCGGGCAACATCGAGCTTCTGTCGCTGTCCACCGGTCAGCCGCCTGCCGCCGGCGCCGACGTTGAAGTCCAGGCCGACATCCAGAAGTTCGGCATAAAGCCCCAGTTCGTCAAGAATGTCATAGACGATGGAGCGTATGCGGTCCGGCGCGTCGGGATGGTTGTTGCCCACACGCCCGAACAGGACATTGTCCATGACGGTGGCCGCGGCAATGTATTTGGCAGGATCATACCGTTCGACCGCATTTTGCAGCTCGGGCGGCAGGTTTTCATAGAACCGGTTGCGTGCAGCGACGATCTTGCTCATCAGCTCGTCGCTCAGCAGGCCGAAGCGGTGCCGGGGCTCGATATAGGCAAAGCTCAAGGTGACGATCATGGCGCGGTCGGTCTCCGAAACCGCCTCGTGGGGACGGTTCTTGAGCCGTTGCAGCAAGGTTTCGTAGGCGGGAATCTCCTCGGCGCTCATGAAGGCGAGCTGCTGGAAGAACTGGTGATCGGGCGGCAGGTCGGCAAACAGCTCGATCGCCTGTTCGGCGATCTCCATGCCCATTTCGTAGAGGGTGCGGTCGAGGCCGGCTTGCTTTAGCACAGAAGCAAAATAGGGATTGGCCGCCAGAGCCCTGTCGGCAAGTTCGGGGCCGGCGGCAGCGCCGAAGAGCAGGTTTTGGCCGATCGTTGCTTCCTTGTTGTAGGCGCCCGGCTCGAAAGGAGCCACCAGTCCGCTCAGCCCTTCGTGTTCCAGCCGGGTTCGCAGCGCCGCACGCAGTTCGACGATCCGCCTGGCAAGCTCCGTGTGACGCGTGAGGTCGGCCGAAGAGCGCAAGCCAAGGTCCAGAATGTCGCGCGACAGAACAACCGCGTCGAGCACCCGGCGCACGGCTTCAAAGAGGTCGTGCGGGCCGGTAGCGCCGGCGGAAGCGTAGTTGATCCAGTCGCTGTGGATATCATGCTCCGGATTGCCCGACCGGCGCGCCTCGTCGACGTTCCAGCGGCGCTGGTCTGCCGCAGCACCGTCATAAGGCACCGATGTCAGCGGCGCATGCTTCAACCCGTAGAGCAGGTTATCGCGGAGGCTTGCCTGGAACAGGAAAACATCCGACGAGGCATAGGACATGCGCCGGCCGGTCACTGCTTCGGGGAGTTCAAGCAGGTCGTCGGCGCCCGAAGCGATCCTTCCGCTGTCCGGCCAGTTCAGCCGCGCGAAGGCTTCTGCAAGCGCCTCCGCTCCACCTGTCGCGGTACTGACCAGCGCCACCGTCTGACCCGGCTTGACCTGGAGGGAGATACGATTAAGGAGCATTGCACCGCCATCGTCTGCTATGGACAGATTGATCGCCGACAGCGGGTTGGTCATCGGAGCGGGATCGTCGATCGTCAATGCCCCGATTCTCGGCGCAATGAGATCCTCAACGGTAAACTGTTCAACGACCTGCTGATATTTGACCTGGACATCCTGCCGCGCCTGATCCCAGTCGATCAGTTCCTTCATCGGTCCGGGCAGGTCCTTGTAGGCGCCGATCACGGCCACGAGCTGGCCGACGTCCAGCCGCCCCTGGATGACTAGGTACCCGCCGATCATGTAGAACAGAAAGGGCGTGACCTGCGCGAGAAAATTGTTGAGGAACTTCACCATGAATTTCCATTGGTAAAGATCGAAGCGGATCTTGAAGATGAGCCCGAGCCGGGCAGCTATGTCGGCGCGCTCGTAGTTTGATGTATCGTGGATGTGAACCGCGCCGATGCCGTCGACGATTTCGCCAACCCGGCCCGAAAGCGCGCGCGCCGTCAACTGCCGCTCGCGTCCAAGCACGATCAGCCGCCGCCGCATTCGCGGGATGAGCACGATCTGGATCCCCACAATCACGGCCGCTATCATTCCGAGCCAGACGTTCTGGACCATGATGAACAGCATGGCCGTCAGCGCCTGGCCGCCGAGCAGTACCGGCTGCACGAAGGCATCGCCGATGAAGCCCCCCAGCGGCTCCACCTCGTCCTTCACCATGGTCGCCACTTCGGCGGATTTCACCCGCTTGAAGTAAACCGGCGGAAACCGCAGCACACGATCGACCAGATCGAAACGGATACGCCTCAGCATGCGTTCGCCGAGGCGGCCCTTGTAGGTGTTGATGTAGAGTTTGAACAGGCCGTTGATGACGACCAGCAAGAGGAACACAAGGCTCAGGGCAAACAACGTCGCCGTGCGGTCGAGCTGAAAACCGGAGAAGAACAGGACCTCTCCAATGAACGGCAGGTTATAGTGTAGCCTCATGAATGGCTGGGTCGCGCCCGGTTGCTCGAAGCCGCCACCTTGGATCGGGCCGTTGACGATCAGCTTCGGCAGGTCGAAGGACATGAAATACGGGATCATCGAAAGCACGACGATCATCAATATCCCGACCTGCTGCTTCTTGGTGTGCGTCCAGATATAGCGGGCTAGGCTGGGTTCCATATGCGGCTGTGGACCCTTCAGTTGGAAGGATGCAGGATGTAAAAGCACCTGCTGGCGAATGGCGTATCGGCAATTTCCTTGTCGCCGACGACAAGCTCGAAGCTGCAGTGCACGGAGATTGTCCTGCGCTCAAACGCTTCGCGGCTTCCGTAGGGTTTTGGCGAATAGCCAAGCACGAGACCGCAGCTGCGTGGCTGGTGCTGGCGGATGGACGCCGATGGTCCGGACAGATGCACGCGGCTCTCTCCGGCACCGGGCAATGGCGAAGCGGCTTGCAGCATAATCACGTCCGCGGATCAAACAGCCTTGCGGGGGGCAAGATTGCGTTGTGTCGCCCGAAATCCCACCATACAAGACGAATATGATGGATGTCACGCAACCACGCAATGCCGGCATGGACGGGCACGAGCAAACCCTGGACCTCACGCGGGGAATTGCTGCCTATGTCGACCGCCCTCTCGTGGCAGGGCTGGCGCGCGTCATCGCCAAGCATCCGCAGGCCGATATCGCCAACGCTTTTAACCACAAGCAGGTCGCCTGCAAGATGTGGGCGCTCGACAGGCTGTTCGAAAGCTGCGGCGGCCGGTTCGGGCGCATATGGGTCCTGGGTGGATGGTACGGCGTATTGCCGGCAATGCTTTTCAACGACGCCCGCTTCGACATCGCGGCGGTCGATAGCATCGACATCGATCCCGAAGTCGCGCCGGTCGCCCGGACCCTCAACCGGGAAGCCGGCGACCGGTTCCGGGCGCTGACGGCAGATATGTACGCACTCGACTATGCGGCCGGGCGGCCCGACCTGACGGTCAATACGAGCTGCGAACACATAGCCGATCTGCGCGCCTGGCTTGCTCTGCTTCCGCGGGGTACGAATGTGCTGCTGCAATCGAACGATTATTTCAGCGAGCCGACGCACATCAACTGCGTGGCCTCACTTGCAGCCTTCGAAACAATGGCGGCGCTACGGGAGGTGCGGTTCTCCGGCGAACTGCCGACAAAAAAATATACGCGCTTCATGCTGATCGGAACGGTTTGAAGCGCGTTACGCGAATCTCATCCAGACACGACGCGCGTTAGGATCCATCGTCTGTTTGATCATGAACTTTTTCGAAACCGGGCTCCACTTTTAGGGACCATGTCGATACCGCTCGCGCAGGATTTGCGCCGAGCGACGCGCGCCTTCCAGATCGAGACGATGCGCGGATGGCGTCGGTCCCACAAGCGCCTGTTCGATCGCTTGTGCCAAATCTTCAGGCGTTAGGTCCTTTTCCATCAGCACCGTTGCAAGACCGAGTTTTTCGAGCCTCAGGGTGCGAAACGTCTGTTCGGTTTCCCCGCCGGCTGCAAATGGAACGAGCAGGGAGCGACAACCCGCGCGCAGGACATCGCAGACCGTGTTGTAACCCGCCTGCGAGACTGACAGGCGGGCGCCGGTCAGCAGGCTGGCGAAATCCTCGCGGAACCGGAAGATGGACAGACCCGGCGTGGCATCGCGTGCAATCGCGTCAAACTCGTCTTTCGGCAGGTTTGGGCCGGTGATCAAACACCATTTCCAAGCGTTGTTGGCATTCCGCGCCGCTGCGATGGTGGATCTGACAAGGCTCTTTCCGGCAGCCCCGCCGCCAACCGACACCAGAACGTCGAAGCGCTCGGAAGCCGCGGGCGATGGCGGCCCGGCAACGAGCCCTGTGTAGGTGATCTCGGCCCTGATCGCCCCGGCCAGTGGAAATGTCTTGTCGATGGTTGCGAAAGCCGGGTCGCCGTGGACCATAACCAGGTCGAAATGCCTGTTGATGAGATCGACCGTTTCCTCGTCTCGGCCCGGCTTGACGCGCTCCTGAAGGATATCGCGGACGGACGTCGCCAGCAGCGGCCTGGGCGACGCCGCGTCGATGGCCTCGATCAGCGGCAAGAGTTCGAAGCGCATCTGCCGACGTCCAAATGGAAACGCCTCGACAATGACGATATCAGGCCTGCAATCCCGGAATGCCTGCAGCAGCATCTCTGAACGCGATTTCTTGAAATCATCGTCGATGGGTTTGCCCTGTAGGTCGACAAGACCGGAAAATCCTTCATCACCGGAGGTGACAGGTGGCAGGGTTACAGATTTTACACCTGGTCCCGGAAACCCCGCGATCGGCGCTCCGCCGGTCACGACGGTTACGTCAAACCCGTCATCGACCAGAGCCGCCGCAATGCGGCTGGCGCGCGCGAGATGGCCGATACCGAGCAGGTGTTGGACATAGAAGAAAGCGCGCAGCCGCTTCATTCGGCGGCCCGCCACTCCCGCTCGAACAGTTCCTTGAGCTGTCCAATGCTTGCCATATGATCGAAATTGCTGCGCACGCGCCGCTCTGCGGCGTCGCCGAGGCGGGCGCGCAGCACGGGATCACGGATCAGGCGCTCCAGCGCCTGTGCCAGGGCAATTGGGTTTTCCATCGGAACCAGCAGCCCGGTTTCATCCGGCGATAAAAGCTCCGGCACGCCGGAAATATCGGTCGACACGCATGCAAGCCGCTGGCTAGCTGCCTCCACCAGAACATTCGGCAGACCGTCCCGGTCGCCATTTGCGGTGATCCTGCAGGCCAGGGCGAAGATGTCGGCGCAGCGGTAGTGCTCAAGCACCTCCTGCTGCGCAAGCGCGCCTTTCCAAGAGACGCGACCATCCAGGCCGAGCTTTTGCGCCAGCGCCTTGAACCGCTCCAATTCCTCACCGCCGCCGATATGCTCGAAACGCCACGCCAAATCACCAGGCAAGAGGGCAAGGGCCTCCAGCAAGGTATCGTAACCTTTCTTTTCAACGGCGCGCCCGACACTCAGAACGATAACCGGTTCGTCCGGCGCCGAGCCGTCATGCTGTTTTCGCGCCTCGCCGAAACTGCCGAAGCGATCAAGGTCGAGCCCATGATAGCTCAGATGCACGGACGAGTTGCCGTTAGCGAGTTTTTTCAGACGGTCGAAGCCGGTTTTCGTGCAAGTGACCGTCCAGCGCGCCGAGGAAAGCTTGCCAGCCAGATCCCAGTCCGCCGAAGTCCAGATGTCCTTGGCATGGGCCGAGCAGCTCCAGGGCAGGCCACGAAGCTGGCTGGCATAGCGCGTCACCGATGCCGGTGTGTGCGCGAAATGTGCATGCAGCCAACCCGCGTCTTCCGGCCATTCGGCCGCCAGCACGAGCGCTTGCCCGAAGCGGCGCACGCGATTACGCGTAAAGTCGCGGGGGATATCGGCAGCCAGCGATCCGAGCGCGCGCCAGAAGCCCGGCCGCAGCAGATAAGCAAACAGCGAGCGAACCACGCGCAGCGGCTCTTCATGCAGATATTCCGGCAGGTAATGGACGGGCGCTTTGATCTCGTCATGCAAGGGGTGGCGTTTTGCGTCGGTCGGCCGCCTGAGCGCGACGAGCATCAGCTCGAACCCCGCACGCTCCAGACCGAGCAGTTCCTGCGCGATGAAGGTTTCCGACAGCCGCGGATAGCCCTTCAGAACCACGACGATCTTGCGACGTTGCAACTCAGTTCATGCCTTCAATGACCGAAAGGTGATGGCCGGCCCGCCGGTCGAACAGTTCCGCGACGATTTCGGAAATATGAGGCAGCCCTTCCAGCGTCAGATGGGGATTGCTCTGCGATGGACGGGGCCGGTCCGGCAGCACCTTCAGTGCATCGGCAAACCGCAGGGAATCCTCGGCTTCTTCCGGCAAAAGCATCTCGATGAGGCCGAGTTCGCCTGCGCGCCGTGCTCGGATCAGTTGTTCCTCGCGAGGCTTGACGCGCGGCACGATCAGCGCCGGCTTGTCGAAAGACAGTATCTCGCAATAGGTGTTGTAACCGCCCATCGCCACTACCGCCTTGGCGCCGGCAATCAGCTCTTCCATGCGATTGTCGAACTCGATCATTTTGATATAGGGGATCTTGGACCCTTTCTTGAGCAGCTTGTTGCGCTTGCGCGCCGGCATGTAAGGCCCAAGCACGATCAGCGCCCTATGCCGCAACTGCGGATCCTGCTGATAGGCATCGATGACGTTGTGGATCAGTTCGGCGCCGTCACCGCCGCCACCGGTGGTAACGAGGATATAGTCGCCCTCGGGCCGGTGGCCGGGCAACTCGTTCTTCTGCAGGCTCCGTTGCAGGAAACCGACGAACTTCATCTTTGCCCTGACAGCCGGCGGCACATCCAGGCCGGTCAACGGATCGTAGAAATCCGGCGGACCATAGGCCCAGACCTTGTCGTAGAACAGGCCAATCTTGCGCATTACATCCCTGCGTGCCCACTCTGCTTCGAGCAGATGCGGCGCGTCCATCACCTCGCGCAGGCCTAGCACGAGCGTGGTGCCCCGCGTCTTGAGGTAGGACAGCGTGTCCTCGATCTCACCGCGCAGGCCGAGCGGTTCCTTGTCGACGATGAAGATATCCGGCCGGAAGGTCTCGGCTGTGTGGCGGATGATCGACTGGCGCATCCTCAGCGTCTCATGCAGATCGATATCCTTTTCCAGCGAGGTATACTCGCCGTTGCGCAACTTGATGACGCTGGGGATCTTCACGAAGTCGACACGGGCGCGGTAGTCGAAGGCGCCAGCGATAGGCGCACCCGAAATGATAAGCACCTGAAGTCCGCGGAAATCCTCGACCAGCGAATGCGCGATCGTCCGGCAGCGCTGCAAGTGGCCGAGCCCGAACGTGTCGTGGCTGTACATTAGAATTCGCGCGTCTTGTACGTGATGGGTCATTGTTGAACGTCTTTTAGAATTCTCGCCTCGAGGACCGTGGGCCGCAGGGTTCGAACCATCCTCGCGGGTTTACCGACCTGTTTTGGAACATGAGGGCGCAATTTTCAATTTATATTACCCAAGAGGGTCCATATGCCGAAACCAGGAAGCTGCGTCTGCTAAGCGGCCCGCCTGCCACGTGGCCCAGAAGCACCTGCATCATTTCACTGGTATTGATCCTCGCCGACGCAGATCCGTTTGCTTGGCCAGCTTGCAGAGGCCTTGTCGATCGACCGGTCCCCCATTGGCCGGTAACACCTTCGTAACTGAGCGTCCAGCCAGTGCGGTTGCCGATTTGATCGTTCGAACCGCTCGAAGATCATTTGGGCCGTCGCACGAGGCCAGCGAACCTATGCCTAGAACTGAGCGGATTCGGCAGTTTTTAGCCCATCAACCAAATGCTGAAGGTCCGCGTTGTTCGCGTAGTGCAGGGTGGCGACCAACGTGTCGATCGTGAACTCCGAATCGAGCTTGCCTATTTTAGCGTAGTGCGCGGCCGCAGCAGTCCGATCACCCAGCCAGCCATAGGCGGCCGCAACAAAGGCATGCTGGCTGGCATCCATCTTCGACAGATGCATGAAGGCCTCGACGGCTTCCGAGTATTCCCGGGCTGCGAAATGCGCTTTCCCGAGATGGCTCCAGAAGCGCTCCGGGTGGTGAGGGTTCAGCTGCATGGCCTTGCGAATCCAGTCGGCCCCTTCCTTGGGGCGGCCGAGCCAAGTCAGAAGCTCGCCCTGCTGGACCACCACGAGATCGTAGTTCGGATTGAGCGCGAGGGCGCGTTCCTGGTGGTGGCGGGCCTTGGTCAGGTCGTTGCGGCTGATGTTGATTGCCGCCAGGATTCGTTGGACGTCTGCATCGTTGGCGTCCAGCGCCTGTGCCGACTCCACCTCGCGGACAACCTCGTCGAAGGTCGCGTCCTTGTCGGCACACCAGCCGTAGCCCCAGGCTTGCCCCAGGATGCAGCCCTTCCAGGCGTGGGCATGCGCGTAGTCGGGGTCGAGCTCTACTGCCCGCGTTATCAGTTTCAGCGCCTCCTCGTTCTCGGCGCGATTGCTGCGATGGTGGCGGACCTTGGCCGCCAGCACACATTCGTAAGCGGCCATGCTGGCCGGCGTCTTGCGCGCGACCAGATCCTGTTGCGCGGCCTCGAGGCGCCCCGGCAGCGTGGCCACGATTGCCGCTGTCAGCTCATCCTGGATGGCGAACACGTCGTCCAGCTTGCGATCGTATCGCTCGGCCCAAATATGTGTGTCGCTTGCTGTGTCGATCAGCTGGGCGGTGACCCTGAGTTGCCCGCCCGATTTGCGGACGCTGCCCTCCACCAGATATTGCGCGCCCAGCTTCTGGGCGATTTCGCGCAGATTCACCGACTGCCCCTTGTAGACGAAGGTGGAGTTGCGCGAGATCACGAAAAGCTCATGCCGGCGCGAAAGTTCCGTGATGATGTCCTCGGTCAGGCCATCGACGAAAAATTCCTGTTCGGAATCGCCGCTCATATTGGCGAAGGGCAGGACGGCGATCGAGGGCTTGATGACGCCACGTCGGGCGGCGCCGATACCCACCGCCGAAGCAGCATCCTCGAGTATCGCACGCCAGACCCGCACCGGGCGTAAAATGTTCTTCAGCGACTTCTCGCCCAGATCCTCGAACTTGACTTCAATGCGATCGGAGACCTGTTCGTAAACGGCCTGGGTGACGCATACCCCGCCGACATCAGCGAGCTGCTCCAGTCTCGCCGCAACGTTGACGCCGTCGCCGTAGATGTCGCCTTCATCGAAGATGATATCACCAAGGTTGATGCCAATGCGAAACTGGATACGACGGTCCTCCGGCACGTCGGTGTTGCGGCGGCGCATGCGAATCTGCATCTCTGCGGCGCAGCGTACGGCGTCCACCACGCTTTGGAACTCGACCAGCATGCCATCGCCTGTGGTCTTGATAATTCGGCCCTGATTCTTGGCGATTGCCGGATCGATGAGCTCGATCCGGTGGGTTCTTAGCCGGGCGAGCGTGCCCTGCTCGTCGGCTTCCATGAGCCGAGAGTATCCTGCCATGTCGGCTGCAAGCACTGCAGCGAGCCTGCGTTCCATACTTCAGCCTCAAAAAGACACGCAACTTTAACATAGAGTCGCTGGAATCAAAGGCTCAGTGGGCCTGGAGCATGGTTCGGGATTTTCGCCTTGCGCCGCATCCGAGACACTGGAGGTGCGAAGCCTAGGTCGCGCCGGGTTCGTATACCTGGAAAACTGCCTGTCGCGATTGGTGCGAGGCTGTTCGTCGAGTGAGCGACAGAATAGCCGTCCTTCAAGACGTTTGAGATAGGTGCCGCTGTAGATAAGATCTAGGCCAAAACCGTGCTAGGATGGCAGCAGCGCGGCGCGACATGTCGTGCTTCAAAGCGGTCAGCAACGCTTGTCATGCTCAATCCAATCTCCATCATGGCCGACCGGCTCGGCGACTATCTGTCAGAACTCTATCTCCAGTATTTCTCGCATCGCAATTCGGAATATGCGAGCTACATAGGCGGCGCGGCCCGCCTAGTCCTGGAGCGCATCGGCAATTCGAACGCCCTCTATCACAACATCGAGCACACGCTGATGGTTACGCTCGCTGGCCAGCAGATCATCCGCGGCCGGCTGCTTTCGGAATCCCTGACCCCCGATGACTGGCTGCATTATACCTGCGCGCTGCTTGTCCACGACATTGGCATGGTGCATGGCGTGTGCCAGGGCGACACCGAGGACAGCTTCGTCATTAACGAGGCCGGCGACCGCCATACGCCACCGCGCGGCGCCTCCGACGCGGTACTTGTGCCCTATCATATCGAGCGCGCCAAGATCTATACGCGCCAACGTTTTGCTTCCTCGAAGTTCATCAACGAGGAGCGCATTGTCGAGGCGATCGAGATGACGCGCTTTCCAGTGCCGAACGATCCGGCATATCAGGTCACCAACACCGAGCCGGCGCTGGTCAGGGCCGCGGACCTGATCGGCCAGCTCGCTGATCCCTTCTACCACCGCAAGCTGCCGGCGCTGTTTGCCGAGTTCTCTGAGATCGGGATGGTGGAAAAACTCGGCTGCAAGACCGCCGCCGATCTCGGCGCCATCTTCACCGATTTCTTCACGGTGCAGGTCGAGCCCTATATCGGTGACGCGATCCGCTATCTGGAGCTGACGACGGAAGGCAAGCAGTGGATCGCCAACCTCCACAGCAACCTCTTCCAGTCCGGGCATCGCCCGGCCAGGATCGGGCCGTTCCCCGGCGTGTTGCAGCCGACCTCGGCGAGCCTTTCCGTGGTAACCTAAGAGCCGAGGATTGTTTCCTTTTCCGCCGGTGCCAAGCAGGCTACTGTGCGGCTATGATAGCGTAGACAAACCGACAGATCGGGCCAGATCGAACATCGCGCATTTGCCGTACTAATGCCGTGCTAATTTCATGACGCACCTTCGACTCGCCCTCACCGACCGCGCCGTCGCAAGCCTCCCCTCCCGGCCGCGCCAGATAATTCAGGCTGACCAAATCCAGTCCGTTACAAGGGTGCCCGACAGCCGATCAGTTGCGTCCCGTGCCGCCGCTACTGCATCTTTATGAATATCTGCTGGCCAGTGGCTTCCTGGTTGCGCTGCCTCCCAGCTAGCGATGGTATGTCGTGCAAACTTCTCAACACTCCCACTTTGCTACGATGAAACCACTACTGTCGAAGGGCCATTTTCGGTTGGCAGCGTACTTGCATACGGTGAGGCGTTCAAATAGAGAGCTGATGAGATGTTGGTTTTCCGAAAATCGAGCAGAAGAAAGCCCACAGAAAACGCCGGATAAGCAGCGCAAATCAGACCTACGAGATCGGCCTGGTCGTTGCGCTCTGGGCCGACAAGTTTCAGTGCGCTCGGACCCCGCGCGGGCAAAGGGCGGGGCAAAAAAGCTTGAATTGTTCGACGGTCGGACGCTGGATAGCGAGACAGCGGCCGACGAGCGACCGCCGGAACTGGCTTCCGAGGCGCTGAAGGGGGGAAATCGTGGACACGACGGCGGAAACAGACGTTACTTCGTTGATTACGGGCTTCGAACAGCTCGCCGAGCGTTTCGTCTCCGGACTGTTCGCGCGGTTTGCCGCTTTGAGCGACGTCCCCGTCGAGCTTGAAAACCTGAGGGCCTCGCTTGCGGCCGGGGGAACATCTCTCCTTGCGCTCCTGTTCGAGATTGTGTTGGTTGTTGCGCTCGTCGCGAGCGTGTTCATCCTGCTCGCCCGGCGGTTCAAGAAGGCGAGTGCCACAAGTAGTGCATGGCGCAGATTCTTCGCGGGCGTGGCGGCTACTGTGGTGGCGCTGGTGATCGGTTTCATTGCTGCGCGGCTGCTGGCCGGTTCTGGCGTGCCTTTGCAAACCCTTCGCCTTTGGACGGTGGCGACCGTGCTCGGCTTCATCATCCTCGCCGCCGTCAGATCGCTCTTGATGGCATTGCGGCGAACCGAGTTCGCGGAGCGCTCCGTCCATCTGGTGGCGCTCGTGCGCGACCAGTTGCGAGCGTCGCATGACGCGATCTTGACCCGTTGCTGCCCTTCGCACCGCCGATCACCAATGTCTGTTCTCGGCGAGAGCAAAAGCGAGAAAGCGAGCTTCGAACAGCCCAACCTCTGGGCAGCAACGACCTAAGCAGGCCGGCCACCCATCAGCGCGGCGATCCAGTCCGGACACCTCCTGCCTCCGGTGGCCGCAAGCCGCTCAGAAATCCATATCCATAGCGTGATGATCATGATGATCGTGGCCGGGAAGTTCCGGCGGCGGCGGCCCCGGCACCTCGACCACCGTGGCTTCCGTCATGATGAGGATGCCCGCCACCGAGGCTGCGCCCTGCAGCGTCGTGCGCACCACCTTGGCGGGGTCGATGATGCCCTTCGACACCAGATCCCCGTACTCGCCCGATTGCGCATCGTAGCCATAGGCGTGGTTGTCGTTTTCGAGGATCCTGGCGATGACGACCGAACCTTCCGCGCCGGCATTGATCGCGATCTGCCGGGCCGGCCAGGTGACCGCCTTCCTGACGATCGCGATGCCGGCGTTCTGGTCGGGGTTGTCGCCCTTGAGCGTCTTGAGTGCCCTACCGGCGCGCAACAAGGCGACCCCGCCGCCCGGCAGGATGCCCTCCTCGACCGCGGCTCTGGTCGCGTTCATCGCGTCGTCGATGCGGTCCTTCCTCTCCCTGACCTCGACTTCGGTGGCGCCGCCGACGCGGATCACGGCGACGCCGCCGGCCAGCCTGGCCAGCCGTTCCTGGAGCTTCTCGCGGTCGTAGTCGGAGGTGGTTTCGGCAAGCCCGTGCTTGATCTCGGCGATGCGGGCCTCGATGCTTGCCCGCGTTCCGGCGCCGCCGACGATCGTGGTGTTTGCCTTGTCGATCGTCAACTTCCTGGTGCGCCCGAGCGCATCGAGGGAAACCGTCTCGAGCTTGAGGCCCAAATCCTCCGAGATCACCGTTCCGCCGGTCATCAGCGCAATATCCTGCAGCATCGCCTTGCGGCGGTCGCCATAGGCTGGCGCCTTCACCGCGGCGACCTTGAGAGCGCCGCGCAACTTGTTGACCACCAGCGCCGCCATCACCTCAGCTTCGATATCCTCGGCGATGACGAGCAGCGGCTTGGCAGACTGGACCACCTTCTCCAGCAGCGGCAGTATTTCGTTCAGGCTGGACAGCTTCTTCTCGCTGATGAGGATGTAGGCATCCCGCATCTCGACGCTCATCTTGTCGCGGTCGGTGATGAAACGCGGCGAAATGTAGCCGCGATCGAATTGCATGCCCTCGACGATCTCGAGCTCGGTCTCCAGCGACGTCCCTTCCTCGACGGTGATCACGCCGTCGGCGCCGACCCTTTCCATGGCTTCGGCAAGCGTGCGCCCGATCTCCGCGTCGCCGTTGGCCGAGATGGTGCCGATTTGCGCGATCTCGACATTGGAGGTGATTTTTCTTGCGTTCTTCTCGATTTCCGCGACGACGGCTTCGACCGCCAGATCGATGCCGCGCCTCAGGTCCATGGGATTCATGCCTGCAGCCACCGCTTTGGCGCCCTCCCGGACGATCGCATGCGCGAGCACGACCGCGGTGGTCGTGCCGTCGCCGGCCTGGTAGGAGGCTCTTGTTGCGATCTCGCGCACCATCTGGGCGCCCATGTTCTCGAACTTGTCGTCGAGTTCGATTTCCCTGGCGACGGTCACGCCGTCCTTGGTGACCCGCGGCGCGCCGTGCTCGCCGCCGATTGCCACGTTGCGCCCCCGCGGGCCAAGCGTGACCCGCACCGCATTCGCCAGGGTGTCGATGCCGCGCAGCATTCGGTCGCGCGCCTCGAACGAGAACATGATTTGCTTGGCGGTCATTTTCTTTGATCCTTAAGACTAATATCTTCGAGGAATCGTGTCGGGCGACGACGCGGCTTCATTCGGCCGCTCAGGCGAAATCGTCCCTTGGAGCCCCAGCCGATTCCAGACGTCGTCCAGAGCCGCAGCGAGGCGATCGATCATGATGTCGTCATGGCAAGGTGTGGGCGTGATGCGCAGCCGCTCGGTTCCCTTGGCAACGGTCGGATAGTTGATCGGCTGGATATAGATGCCGTGCTCGTTCAGGAGAAGGTCGCTCGCCGCTTTGCACTTCGCCGGATCGCCGACCGCCACGGGAACGATGTGTGTGTCGCTCAGCATGAGCGGCAGCGCCGTCGCACCCAGCACCGCCTTAACCCGTCGGGCGCGATCCTGCTGGCGCTTGCGTTCCTCCTCAGAGGTTTTCAGATGCCGGATCGCCGCGGTGGCGGCGGCGCAGATAGCCGGTGGCAACGCGGTGGTGAAGATGAAACCTGGAGCATAGGAACGGACCGCATCGATCAGCGCAGCACTTCCCGTGATATAGCCGCCGAGGCAGCCGAAGGCCTTGGCGAGCGTGCCTTCGATCACGTCTATCCGGTTCATGGCGCCGTCGCGCGCGGCGATGCCGGCGCCGCGAGGGCCGTACATGCCCACGGCATGGACCTCGTCGAGATAGGTCATTGCGCCGTAACGATCGGCGATATCGCAAATGCGATTGATTGGCGCGACGTCGCCGCCCATCGAATACAGACTTTCGAAGACGATGAGTTTTGAACGATCCGGACCCGCCGTCTTCAACAATTCCTCGAGATGATCGACGTCGTTGTGGCGGAAGATGCATTTCTCCGTGCCGGACTGGCGGATGCCCTCGATCATCGAATTGTGGTTGAGAGCATCGGACAGGATCAGACAATTGGGGACCAGCTTGGCGATGGTCGAGATGCCGGTCTGGTTCGAGACATAGCCGGACGTGAAGACCAGCGCCGCCTCCTTGCCGTGGAGATCAGCAAGCTCGCCCTCGAGCTCAACCAGCGGATGGTTGGTGCCAGCGATGTTGCGCGTGCCCCCGGCCCCGGTCCCCATCCGGGTCGCCGCTTCGATCATGGCTGCGACGACCCTCGGGTGTTGTCCCATCCCGAGATAGTCGTTGGAGCACCAGATGATGACGTCCTTCGGTCCTTGCGGGGAGTGCCACACGGCGTGGGGGAATCGGCCTGCGATCCGCTCGAGGTCCGCGAACACCCGGTAGCGTCGCTCCTCCTGCAGCCGCGCGATGGCGTCGGCAAAGAACCCGTCATAACTCGTGACGCCGGCCTCCCGGGACTGCCATCGGCTATCGCTCATGCTTCCCCCAATTTCCGGTCGCCGCAGATCTCGATCTCTCCATCGCGCCGACCTTTGGTTACACCTCACAATTTGCCTTATCTGCAACTCTAGCTAAGGCTTCCTTCATTCATCGGGCTGCGCCATGATTTTGCGCAGCGTATCGGCAATGAGACTGGCCGGCGTGTCGAAGTCCAGGCCTCGGACGAATTTGCCCTGAGGATCCATAATGTAGATGTAAGTACTATGGTCGACGACGTAGTCTTCGGCGCCCGCTTCAGTTTTGTGGCGCGCGCTATAGGCGCCATATCCCTGGGCAACCGCGGCGATCTGTTGCGGGCTGCCGGTGAGTCCGACGATCCTTGGATCGATCGCCCCGGTGTATTTCCCTATCACTTCAGGTGTGTCGCGTTCAGGATCGACGGTGATAAAGATCGGTTGCAGTTTGGCGGCGTCGGGGCCGAGTTCCTCAATCGCCACGGCGATTTCGGACAGTGTCGCCGGACAGACGTCGGGACAAGAAGTATAGCCGAAGAAAACCAGCAGCCATTTGCCGCGATAAGTCTCATCGGTGACCGTCGTTCCGTCCGGCGCCGTGAGCGTGAATGAGCCACCGACCGTCACAGGCGTGTCAGCCCGCGCCAGCAGGGGGCAGATCGACAGGGCCGCTGCGAATATGATGGAGAAGAGGGTATGCGGACCGTAGGCCCAGGGGCGGAGGAGTCCATGCCGTCGCTTCATCAAGTACCTCCGGTACCTCGAGAATGACGTTCCAGGTTCCCGAGTACGACGTTTCGGTCGTAGCAACCTCGCCTGGCTGCACTGATCTTATCTTATTTTGTTGCTGACTGACTAGGCTAGGCGTGGTAGCTTCCTCCGCTAATTAGTCCCTCATAGGTGGCCCCTCACGAAGGAGGCGGCTTCGATGAAGATTGCTGAGCTGATCAGCGGGCTAGCGGCGATCACTTTCGTTGCGACGATATCGGCGCCTGCGCAAGCTTACGAAGAAGGTCCGGTCACGGGAGGCGGAACGATCGAGGGTACGATCGTCTACCGCGGCGACGTGCCGACAACAAAGATCATCCCCACCAAGGATGTCGAGGTGTGCGGGGGCATCCGCGAGGAGCCGCTGATCGAGGTCGGCGGCGATCAGGCCGTGCTGAACGCGGTGGTGTATCTGGTCGACGTGGCCAAGGGAAAGGCCTGGCCGGAGCCCGGCAAGCCGCCGGAGCTTGACAACATCAAATGCCGTTTTGTGCCCGCGGTTCAGGTGATCCCGGCCGGTTCGCTGGAGGTCGTCAACGGCGACCCAGTGCTCCACAACACCCACGGCTACTATGGCAAGCGCACCGCCTTCAACCTGGCGCTGCCCAATAAGGGACAGCGCATACCCGTCGAACTGAAGCGCGCCGGCACTGTCCGCATCGACTGCGACGCGCATGGCTGGATGGAAGGCTGGGTCTATGTGGTGGACAATCCCTACTACGCAATCACCGGCGCCGATGGGAAGTTCAGCATCCCCGATGTGCCGCCCGGCGACTACACGCTCGTGACGATCCACTCCTTCACCGGACCTATAGAGCAGCCCGTAACAGTAAAGGAGAATCAGCCTACCAGCCTGACGATTGAACTGAAAAAATAAGAAAATGGGCGACCCACTGACCCAACAGGGTCGCGTTCCTATGAAAAGACCGACGCTTTAAGAAACGGTCTGCACTGAGGAGGAACCCTGATGTCTGACGAGCTTGACCGCATTCGGCGCGAAATGCGTGCGGTGCTGCAGCAGCCTGGCGTACGCCCCGACGACTCGCTCCAAATCACCCGTCGCACCTTCATTCACAGATCGCTGCTGTTCGGCGCCGCTTCCGTCGGCCAGACCTTCGCGTGGTGGCCGTTGCTCAACACTATCGACGTCGCTCACGCCGCCGAAGCGCCCTTCAAGTTTGCCTGGATTTCGGACACCCATCTCTACCAGAAATCCCTCAACACGCGCTTCGTCGACAAGGTGGTGCGCGCCGTGCAAGAGGTCCAGGCCATGGATCCGCCGGCCGACTTCCTGATCTTCGGCGGCGACCTGGCCCAGCTCGGAAAGATCGAGGAACTCGAGCTTGGCGTCGATCTCCTCAAGGATCTGACGATCAAGAAGTACTACATCCCGGGCGAGCACGACTGGTATCTGGATATGGGCAAGAAGTGGGGCGAATTGTTCGGCCAGCCCAACTGGACCTTCGACCACAAGGGTGTGCGCTTCATTGGGCTCGATACGGTCAGCCGGGGACCGGACTACTGGACAGTGAAGAAGATGACGCCAGAGGAGCGCATGGGCCATATGGCGACCCTCGACGGCACGGTCGCCGGCGCGTGGGCCGGCGTCGGCCGCGACCAGCTCGACTGGATGCAGAAGATACTCGCCGACTGGGATAAGTCCAAACCGATCGTCATCTTCAGCCACAATCCGCTCTACGAGTACTACCCGCCCTGGAACTTCTGGGTGCGCGACTGGCGCGAAGTGAATGACGTGCTGAAGCCTTATACCAAGGTCACCAATATCCACGGTCACGTCCACCAGGTGCTCTACAACGAGATCGGCAGCATGCGCTCGATCGGCATGCTGGCGACCTCCTGGCCGTGGCCCTATGCCCCGGAAGGCGTGCCCAAGCTGACCAAGCCGATGATCCGGGTCGACCCCGGCGATACCTACGATGGGGTCGGCTGGGAAACCGTGAACGTCAACGCCGAAGACAAGGTCGACGTCGAGTACATCATGTGGGGCCGCAAGGAGGTGTTCGTTCAGTCAGACCCGGATTCCTCGCTTAGTCAGCCCGAGAAGTTGCGACCGCGAATGGCCGACAATATGTGGCCATACTAAGGGTGGCCATACCAAAGGAGGAATGGCTATGACAATCAGAGCGACAGTTCTCGGCACGTTGTGCCGTCCGTCCTTCGTCGTAGCGATTGCGGCGGTCGCCGTCTTCGTCGGTCCCACCAGTGCCCACAAGGCACCGCACACACCGGAGCAGTTGAAACAATACGAAGACGTGCTCATGGAGGAGGTCAGGAAGGGCGACCTCTTGTTCCACGGTGATGCGGCGACCGCCAAACAGATGAACGTCGTCCTCTCCACCACGGGAATGGCCTGCGCAATGTGCCATCCCATGGCCTCGGACACCCACCCGCAGTCCTACCCGAAGTTCCAGGTAGAAACGAGCAAATTCGCGACGCTGCGCGACATGATCAACTGGTGCATCGAGAAGCCTAACCAGGGCGAAAAGATCGAGATCGATTCGGAGGCGATGAAGGCCTTGGAAGCATACATCACCTGGTCGAACTCCGGCTCGGTGTTGGTCCCAGGCAAGCATTAGTTGTTTTCGGCTTGGAGCGGGCTGCTTAGGGACGACTTGGGCCGATATCTGAAACCGGCAACCGGCATCGGGTGGTTCTCGATGCCGGTAAAATTGGAGTTGAGCCCTGAAAAGTCGCGCGGCTCAAGCGCGCGTGATGGGAGAGGAGCGCCGTGGCAGAGACATTGCGTGGCAGATTCGCCGGCATCGACCTGGATGAACTGGTCGACTGGCCGGTTGTGCGAACTTGGCTTTATTGGGGCATGTTCTGGCTCTTGGTCGCACCTTCGGTCGGTGTGGCACTGTCGGGCCTCTTCAATTATCCCGATTATCTAGGCACTACCAACCTGGGACTGACCTTCGGGAGGTTACGGCCGGTCCACGTCAACGGCGTCATCTTTGGCGCGTTTTCCTCCCTCTTCATCGGCGAATGCTACTACCTGGTGCCCCGCCTCTGCGGTGTGCGGGTGCCCTGGCCGCAATGGGGCGTACCGCTGGCCTGGCTGTGGAATGTCTCCGTGGCGGCGGCGCTCATCTCGTTGCCGTTCGGCACAAACCATGGCCTCGAAGCGGGCGAGTTCCCGCTGTTTGCGAAAATCCCGATCTTCCTCGTTGTCGCCACGGCGACCGCACAGTTCCTGATCACCATTGCCCGACGTCTCGAGCCACCACTCTATGTCGCACTCTGGTATCTGATCGGGGCTTTCGTCTGGACGACGATGAATCTCCTACTGGGCATGATCCTGCCCTACACGATTTCTGGCATAAACAGCGCGGCCTTCCACGGCCTCTACCTTCACTACATCGTCGGATTGTGGATCACGCCAGCGGGTTACGTGCTGATCTACAATTTTTTGCCGATCAGCGTGGGCAATCCGATCTATGGCCACAAGCTCTCGCTTGTCGGCTTCTGGTCCCTCGCCCTGTTCTACCCCTTTGTCGGCATCCATCATTATCTTTACAGCCCGATCGCAGATTGGGCCGAGACGATCGCGATCGTCACTTCCATGCTGCTGATCATTCCGGTTTGGACGGTGCTGGTGAACTTCTTCGGCACGGTGATGGGCCGCTGGGACGCCTTCGGCAAGAATCTCCCGGCGAAATTCCTCATAACGGGCTCGCTGATGTATCTGGTCGGGTGCTTTCAGGGCTCGACGGAAGCCTTGCGTTCGATCCAGCAGCCGACCCATTTCACCGATTTCGTCATCTCGCACTCGCACCTCACTGTGTTCGGGACGTTCGTGGTCTGGGCAATGGGCGGCCTGGTCTATGTCTGGCCGCGGGCCTGTGGGCGCGAGCTTTGGTCGTTTACGATGGGCAATTGGGCATTCTGGCTGATTACCGTCGGTATCTCCACCATGGGCCTGGTGCTGACCGCCGCTGGGCTCCAGCAAGGCTTCCAGTGGATGGCCGGCACTGAGTGGCTCGACACGGTGATCTCGATGCGGCCCTATTGGCTGGTGCGGACTGTTGCTGGCGTCAGCATGGATATCGGGATGACGCTTCTCGTCATCAATATGATGATGACGGCGCTGACCCGGCCCGCCGAAGCGGCGGAAGGTGCGGTATTCGGCGCGGCCCCGGTTCCGGCTGGTGGGGCGGGGCGATGAGTGCGCGGTTTGTTATCCTGGTGGCCGGCATCTTTTGCTTCTTCGCCGCCCTCATCACCCAGGGTTTCCTGCCATTTTTCGAACCCTCGGCGCGAACCAACCGGGTTACTGCCGTGGTCCGCACCGATTTCGGCCAGCTCAAATGGATGATAACCGAGGCCACTGATTACACGCCGCTGCAAAAGCTCGGTCGCGCCGTGTATCTGCGCGAAGGTTGCTGGTATTGTCATTCCCAGTACGTGCGCCCAGTGACCGGCGAGACGCGCCGCTGGGGTCCGGTGACGGAGTCAGGCGAATTCGCCTACGACGTGCCGCATCTGTTCGGCACGCGGCGCATCGGACCCGATCTGATGCGGGTCGGACTTAAGTTCGGCGACGAGTGGCATTTTGCCCATTTCTGGAATCCGCGCATGCTCTCCCCGGATTCGATCATGGCGCCCTATCGGGGACTCTTCGATACGCCGGAGCAGCCGGTCAAGATCGTCGACGACGGAGCCGGCAATCGTACGCTGGAAAGGACGTCGGTTTCCGAGGGGCTCTTCGACTTCGCGAGCAAGGAGCAGATCAAGCTCACGCCCAATGCCGACGGGCTGCTGTTCGTGCCCATGCAGGCGCGCGGCAAGGCCCCAGTCATTGTGATACCGAACGAGGAGTACAAAGGCGACGCGGTCAAGATCGCCGCCGAGACGAAAGACCTGGAAGCCCTGATCGCTTATATCCAGAAGCTCGGCATGGATCGCGGCAAATGGCGCGATCTTTTTGAACCACAGCAGCTTGAAGTCACGGAAGCCACATTTCCGCGCTCGAGCGAGTGGATCGCCCATGGCCGGGAGGTCTATGAGCGGCGATGCATCGGTTGCCACGGCGTGAATGGAGACGGCAATGGACCTGCCGCGACCTTCCTTTACAAGCAGCGCCCGCGAAGCTTCGCGGCGGCTGTGTTCAAGTTCCGGCTGACCAAGGAGCCGCTACCGACCGACGGTGACCTATTGCGCACGATCACCCGTGGGGTACGCGGCACGGCGATGCCCGCCTGGTATGAACTGCCTCTCACGGATCGGCTCGCTGTCATCCAGTACATCAAGTATGAGCTGGCCGTGGACCGCTCCAATCCGGCCCAGCCTTATGCATTCTTCATCGAGGAGCCACCTGGCCCTCCGCTCTACATCGGAAAGCCGCCCACCGTTTCCCAGGCAGTCCTCGAGCGCGGCAAGGAAGTGTGGAAGATCGCGAAATGCTGGGAGTGCCATGGCATGACCGGAAAGGGCGATGGCCAGAAGGCTGCCGGGCTGAAGGACGATCTCGGTTTTGGCATTGTGCCGGCCGACCTCACCAGCGGCCAGTTCAAGTCGGGGACAGCGGTCGAAGACATATTCCGCACCATGACGACCGGATTGAGCGGCACGCCCATGCCCTCCTATCGGGATTCATTGCCTGAAGAGGACCGCTGGGCGCTCTCGTACTACGTCCTCGCACTTTCCGCCTATAAGGACCCGCTTGCGGGCGCACCGCTGGCGATCGCCGATAAGGATCGCGCGGCGCTCAACGAGCTCACTCTGGAGGCGGGTTCTCCGGACAAGGCCTATGTTCCGGGCGGGGTGCCGGCGCAGGACACTTCTGAACTCGGCGAACGTAACGGCGGATCGGTGACCGAGAAACAAAATGCTGCCGAAGGAGGCTGAGTTATGCTCGGATTTGAGGTCACCGGACCCTACGTGAGCGCGTTGCTTATGAGCCTTGGTGCGCTCTGTGTCTTTATTTGGGGCGTGCTTTCAGGCGCCTTCCACGGCGCCGATGAAGCGGCCACCAGATTCTACGAAAGGGAAGCGGAGAATGACAACGCCAAGCACACCGCAGAATGACGGTCCGTCTCACGGTTCGGACCCCGACCACGAGATGGAGGAGTACGCCGGCGGCACGGTCCAGTCGCGACACGGGTATATCCCGATATGGCTGCTGGTCGTCTACGCGGTTCTTTTCGTCTGGGGTCTCTACTACGCCTACCTTTATTGGGGCGGGGTCGGGCCGGGAAGGATTGGTTAGGAGCACGGTCGCGCACGCTAGGTGATGCCGACGAGTTGAGAGAAGGAGCAGGAGATGCTCGTAGCTAAGATCGTAATGGGTTTGGCGATTCTGAATCTTTTCCTGCTGCTCTCCGCGCTCGCCATGAACGTTGCCCTTGTTTATTTCGGCTGACCAGGAGGAGGCGTATGCTTGCAGACACCGTTTTCTCGTTCGCAAATGCAAGTCCGTACCAAACGATCGCCTTGGTCGGCGGCGCGATAGCGCACATCGCCTTCTTCGTGTGGGTGGCTTACCTCGTACGCCATTAGCGGCGCAGAGCAACACTTCTCGTTGAACGTGCGGCGCGTCGACAGGAGGTCTGCTAATGACCTACTACCTCGTGATCTTCGCCGCAGGGTTCGCGGGCAGCTTTCACTGCATCGGCATGTGCGGCGGCTTTGCCTGCGCGCTGGGCCGTGATCAGCGGGGGGGAGGCGTAACCGTCCTTCGCCACCTGCTCTATAATACTGGCCGATTGACAACCTATTGCTTTTTGGGCGGGCTCGCGGGCGCGCTCGGTCAAGTCATATGCACCACGCAAGGTTCGATGGCGGCGCCGCTCTTGAACGGCTCCCTCGACATCGCCCAGCGAATTCTCGCGATTGTCGCTGGCCTGCTCATGATCGCCATGGCATTGCAGTTCTTCGGCCTGCTGCAGGTCTTTCATCGCCTTGCGATCGGATTCGGCGGCAGTACGTTTGCCATGTCTCTACGCAGCCTGCTGACGGCCCGCAGCAGCGCTGCGCCGCTCGCCTTTGGTGTGTTCAACGGCTTCCTGCCATGTCCCCTCGTCTACGCCTTCGCTGCCCAGGCGGCCAGCACCGCCGGAGCGCTTCCCGGGGTTCTCGTCATGGCGTCGTTCGGACTGGGAACCTTTCCCGCAATGTTGATGATGGGCGGCGTCGGCCGGATACTCGGGCCGGCCTGGCGGCGGCGTGGCGTACGGCTGGCCGGCGGCTTTATTCTTTTGCTCGGTCTCATCACGCTCAGCCGTGGTCTCGTGCCTTCCGACGCGCATATCGGCCTTGCCTGGCTGGGCGGACATCCCGCATGACTGCGCATGGCGATATCCTCTGTAGCCATTGCTCGCTGCCCGTCGGCCGGCGCCCGATGGAGCGCAGGCTCAACGGTGAGGCTTGCGTCTTCTGCTGCTACGGCTGCTGCATCGCCTTTCAGGTGAAGAGCGGCAGACACGAAGAGTGGGAAGCCGCCTGGCTTCTGATCCAGCTCGGCGTGGGCGGCTTTCTCTCCATGAATATCATGATGTTCAGCCTCCTCCTCTATTCGGACGCGTTCACCGGCGTCGATGCGGGCGTGCTGCCGTGGATTCACCTTTTGCTCTGGATTTTCGCGACGCCGGCGGTGGTGATTCTCGGCGGACCCTATCTGCGCGACATGTGGCTCGATGTCATTCAGGGACGCGTGACGTCGTCGGCGCTCATCGTGCTCGGCGTCGCTGCCGCCTATCTTTATTCGGTGTTTGCCGTGTTCGAGGGCAGCACGCATGTCTATTTCGACACCGCCGTGATGGTGCTGATGCTGTTCACCGTTGGCCGCTATCTCGAGGCCGTTGGCCGCGCCAGGGCGGCGCGCGACCTCGAACCTCTCCTGGCCGCCGAAAGCGAGAGCGCAACTGTTGTCGATGGCGCGGCAGAGATCCGCCGCCCAGTGCGAGAGGTGACGGCCGGCATGCTGGTGCGGGTCCGGCCAGGCGAGCGCATTCCGGTCGACGGCGTGGTTGTCGAGGGGGAATCGAACGCCGATGAAGCCGTGATCACCGGGGAAAGCCGGCAAGTGACCAAGGGCGCCGGCTGTACGGTGATTGCCGGCAGTATCAATATCGACGGCCCGCTCCTGATCCAGAGCAGCGGTGACGGAACCGCAACGCGCTGGGCACAGATTTGCCGGTCGGTGCGCGAGGCGCTCAGCCGTCGCAGTCCAACCCAGCGCCTTGCCGATCGCGTCGTTGGCGTGTCCGTGCCGCTCGTCCTCACCCTCGGCGCGCTGACGTTCGTTTACTGGGCGCAGTCGTTGCCGTTCGATCGGGCGTTGCTGATTGGCCTCTCGGTACTGGTGGTTGCCTGTCCGTGCGCCGTCGGCCTCGCCGCTCCAATGGCGACCTCGCTCGGCATCGGCCGGCTGGCGCGACACGGCTGCCTCGTCCGCACCCCCGGTGTGCTCGAGACCCTCGCGCATGTGCGGTTACTCGCCTTCGACAAGACCGGCACTTTGACGACGGGCAAAGCACGTCTCGTCGGCATCGACCGTGACGGGGTTGACAGCGAGAACGTGCTGGCACGCGCCGCCGGTCTGGAGCGCCAGTCCGAGCATGGTTTGGCGCGAGCCATCGCGGCGGCAGCCGCTGCGCGCGGCATCACGCCGCTCGCGACCCGTGATGTCCGGACGGTTCCCGGCCGTGGCATCCGCGGCAGCGCCGAAGGCCGGCTCGTGGCGGCCGGGAGCAGCAGTTTGATGAATGATTTGGGCTGGTCGCTCCCGCCAACGCTGGCCGAGCCTGCGCGGTCGAGGGAGGCGAGCGGTCATTCGGTGGTTTATGTTGGTTGGGGAGAGCGGGTTCATGCTGTGCTGTCGCTTGACGATTCGCCGCTTCCCGAGGCGCAGGCGACGATCACAGCGCTGCGTGAGCGTGGGCTCAACGTGACGCTGTTGACCGGCGACCTGGCGCCGGCTGCTGAGCGGATCGCGGCCATGGTCGGGATCAAGGCGGTGCAAGCGGGTCTTTCGCCGGAAGCCAAACGGGCGGCCCTCGATCGGCTCCGCCACGACTATGATGTGGTGGCGATGGTCGGCGATGGCCTCAACGACGGCCCGGTCCTGGCGGCGGCGGATGTCGGTATCGCCGTCGGCTCCGCCACCGATCTTGCCCGCGAGACCGCAGCGCTCGTGCTGCCTGCGGACGGATTATGGATGCTGCCCTGGGTCGTCGACGTGGCCCGCGCGGTTCGCAGGACCATCTTGACCAACCTTATGTGGGCTTTCGGTTACAATCTCGTCGCCCTGACTTTCGCAGCATTCGGACTTCTGCAGCCAATCCTTGCAGCGGCGGTCATGGCCGGCTCGAGCATCCTCGTGGTGGTGAATTCGCTGCGGCTGGAGCGGTTGCCCGATCCTGTTCCATCGCTGATCCCCGAGCAACGATCCGGCGCTGAGGCAGAGAGCGCCCGGCATGACGTGGGCGTTTCGATGATAGTCGCCCCGGAGATCGAGCGGAGCTGAGCCTCGCCTTCAGCCGAACACGTCGTGCGTGAAGGCGTCGTACCAGCCGTTCGCGGTGCGCACCACCTGGCGGCGGAGTTCGGCATCCTCCCCGACCGCGCTGAGCAAGATTTCGCTGATCTTGATGGTCTCTGCCGTGGCCTTGAAGCTGATGGCATCGCTCACCGCATCGTCGGCGGCGAGAAAGGTGAAGCAGGTGTTGAACAGGTGAGGTTCGATGGCCTCGGAGCCGGCGAGCGCGGTGGCGATGGCGAAGGCGCAAACCTTGGCCTGGCTGTTCGTGACGAAAGCCGATTTCGGCATGTCGCCGGCGCTGGTCGCGTCGCCCACCACGTAAATTCCCGGCTGCAGCTTCGACTCGAACGTCAGCGGATCGATCGGACACCAGCCCGACTGATCGACGAGGCCCGCCCGCCGCGCCAGCTCGCCGGCCATCTGCGGCGGGATGATATTGGCGACGGCGGCCTTGAATGTGCCGCCCGCGGTCTTGACGGCACGGCCCTTCACGTCGACCGCCTGGATGCCGCCGGTGAATTGACCGGGCAGCCATTCTATCATGCCTGGATAGTGGCGGCTCCAGCCGTCCTGGAACAGATCCTGCTCGAAGAAACTGTCCTTGGAATCGAGAATCAGGATTTTCGCCCGCGGCTTGAACTGCTTGAAATAGTAGGCGATCAGAGATGCGCGCTCGTAGGGACCAGGCGGGCAGCGGAATGGATTAGGGGGGGCGGTGATCACGAATACGCCGCCATTCTCCATGCTTTCGAGCTGTTCACGCAGCAGCTTGGTCTGCGGCCCGGCATTCCAGGCATGCGGCAGGCTCTCCGTTGCGGCCTCGTCATAGCCCTCGATGTCGCTATATCTGAAAGCGATGCCCGGGGCGACGACGGCGCGGTCGTAGCTGAGCTTGGTTCCGTTCTTCAGCGCGACGACCTTGGCCACCGGGTCGACCGCTTCGGCCGTGTCGTGAATGACGGTGATGCCGTATTTCTGCGCCAGCGTTGCATAAGAATGCGTGAGCGATTCGAGCGAGCGAAGCCCGGCGAGATAAAGGTTGCTGAAGAAGCAGGTCGTGTAGCTCGGCTTCGGTTCGACCAAGGTGACATCGAGGCCTTTTTCGCTCGCCGCCAAATATTTGGCGACGGTCGCGCCACCGACGCCGCCGCCGACGACGACGACTCGCGCCTTGGCTTGGCCTCTTGCGACGCGTGGACCGAACGGAACGAGACAAGCCGCTCCCGCAAGGTGAGTGAACTTGCGACGTGTCCAGCGGTTCATGGCTGCGTCGTTTCCTTTCCCAGCGTCGAGAGATAGCGCGCCACCGTCGCGACCTCCTCGTCAGTGAGCGAGCGGACCATGATGTACATGATCTGGCTCGGCCGCTCGCCCGACTTGAAGGCTTGCATCGCGCTGACAAGTTTGTCCTGATCCACTCCGGCGATCGGCGGAATGGCCATGTCCCGGCCGTCGAGGCGATGGCAGGAAGCGCAGGCCGCGGTGAGCTGCGCGCCCTGATCGGCGCCCGCCGCACCGGATTGGCTGACGAGCAGGACGAACCCTGCGGCGATCGCGGATCGCGTAACGGGGCGCATGCTCAACGCCCCTCCGTCTCGGAGTTTTCCCGTCACGTTTCTCCCCCTCAACTCCTACCAACGCAATTCACGGCAGCTCGATGGCCTCGCCATCTCAAGCCACGGTGACATGGTGCGACAACGCATAGACGGCGCCCCCATCTTCTTCCCACACGAAATCGAGCCGGCCGCTCTCTGTCGCGCGCAGGGAAAATTCGAAGAAAGGGTTGGCGGCAATCGCCTCGTGAAGATCGACGCTGAACACCATGGCGTCGTTATAGCGGCAGACAAATCTGTTGATGATCTTGCGCGGGATCACATTGCCTCGATCATCGTGGCGCAGCCCTGTTTCCATCTCATGGCTGATGATGGTTTTGACCTGAAAGACTTCGCCCTTCACCGCAGCGCTTGGTACGACCACGCGTGGTGTGGGGGTGATCACTGTCTCTCTCCCGTATCTCAGGCGCAGCCATTCGTGGCGACACGGACCCAGGCCTTGGTCATCAGCAAAACGCCGTCATTCATCTCGGCGACAGCTACGACATGCTGCGGTTTGGCAAGGCGGATGCGTGTCGATACGCGGGCTATGCTGCGTTGGGGAACGAAATGGAAACTGGCGACTTCGATGATCGGGTTCTGCGGCGCGAACACGCGGATTTGCCTCACATGGTCGGTCTCGGTCATGGGGCTGTCGATGTCAAGGCTCATCGGCACGGTGTAGCCGGTTGGGAAGACCGCCGGCATTATCAGGTGAAGGCGATCCGATGCGATGGCCGTCCGCCCGGTGAGCTGCTTGACGAGTTCCAGCGCTTCATCGCTCGCACGCGCGCCCCGCGGCGAGAAGAGCACGACCCCGGCAAACCCCGCAATCCCGGCGATCAAGACATCGCGGCGCGTCAAGCTCATCGTCCCGGTCTCCAAACCCTGCCACCGCACTACGCCACTCCGAACACATATCGGCGGCAGCAGGCAGCGCACTCGGGCACCTCAGCGCGACAACTTTTCAGAAGGAAACCTTAACACTGACAACCGCCCTGAGCAATCTCGCGGAAGCGTCCAAGGTTTCTTCGGCGCCCTCGAAACCTCACGCATTGGTTTCTTTCTAACCTGACCGATTTCAACGACTTTATTTTCACGTTCGGTGCGGTTTCGTGGTACTTTCTTGAGGATCGGAGACTTTGGCCAAGCCCCTCTATCTTGTTGTCCACGGCAAGAACCAAAGCTGAAGCGCAATGTCCAAGTTCCGCAATGCGATCAGGCTCGACGGCGCGACAGCCGCCCGCGAGTCCGGGCTCGGCGAAGCAATTGTGGCCGGGGCTGGCGGTACCGTTTCCGCTGACGCTCAGGCCGCGTTCGAGCGAGCGCTGGAGCTTGACTCCGGCAATCCGAAGGCTCGTTTCTTCCTGGCGACGGCGCAAGCGCAGGAAGGCCGCGTTGCCGATGCCGCCGTTGCCTGGCAGGCGATGCTTGCGGATATTCCCGCCGATTCCCCCTGGCGCGGTGCTGTCGAACAGGTGCTTACGGAAGCCGCAGAGCACGTGGCAACTGCGCCGCCAGAGAGCGCACAACCGAGCCCCAGCCAGCAAGATATCGACGCTGTCGCCGAGATGACACCGACGGATCGCAACGCGATGATCGAAACAATGGTCGTCGGACTCGACAGGCGGCTGCGCGAATACCCGCAGGACCGGGAAGGATGGAGGCGTCTTGTGCGTTCGTACATTGCCCTCGACAGGGCAGCGGATGCCCGTGAAGCGCTCGGTCGCGGGGTTCGTTCACTCCGGCGCTGAAACCGGCACGGCCAGGGAGCTCGAAGCCTTCGCGACCTCGCTTGGACTTTCGGGGACGGAGTGACGGCATGACGCGCAAACAGAAAAGACTGTCGGTTATCGGCGGCGCTTTGGCGTTTCTGGGCGCGGCGACGATGCTGACATGCGTCGCGCTTGGCCAGAAGACGACTGTCGGTTATCGGCGGCGCTTTGGCGTTTCTGGGCGCGGCGACGATGCTGACATTCGTCGCGCTTGGCCAGAAGACGTCGTACTTCTATATGCCTGCCGACCTCAATGAGAACGCAGTCGCCCCCGGCGAGCGCATCCGTCTCGGCGGACTTGTCGAGAAAGGCTCGATCGTGCGCGGCGGGGGCACCAAGGTGGCGTTTGGCGTCACCGACAAAGACCAATCCGTGAAGGTGGGGTCTACACCGGCAGCAGGCCCGATCTCTTCCGCGAGGAGCAGGGCGTCGTAACAGAAGGGACATTCCGCGAGGACGGGGTTTTCGTGGTCGACGGCGTTCTGGCCAAGCACGATGAAAACTACATTCCGAAAGAAGTAGCCGACAGCCTGAAAGCGAAAGGCGTATGGCAGGAGAATTGATGCCATTTAGTCGGACGTTGCTCTAGGATAGCGTCATGGTTGAAACCGGTCACTTCGCGCTTGTACTTGCCTTCGCGCTGGCGCTCGTCCAGTCGGTGCTTCCTCTGGTTGGCGCGCGAACCGGCAACGAGCGGATGATGGCCGTCGGCGGGCCGGTTGCCGTTACAGGGTTTGCGCTGACGGCCGTCTCGTTCGTCGCGCTCACCATCGCCTATATTCACTCGGATTTTTCGGTCTTGAATGTCTGGCAAAATTCCCATTCGCAGCAGCCGCTGCTCTACCGGATCACCGGAACCTGGGGCAATCACGAAGGATCGATGCTCCTTTGGGTCTTGATCCTCACCCTGTTCGGGGCGCTGGTGGCGGTGTTCGGCAACAACCTTCCGGCATCGCTGCGCGCCAATGTCCTGGCTGTTCAGGGCTGGATCGGCGCGGCTTTCCTTCTCTTCACCCTTGTGACGTCAAATCCCTTCACCCGTCTGACACCAGCCCCGAGCGAGGGGCGCGAGTTGAACCCTGTGCTTCAGGATATCGGTCTCGCCATCCATCCGCCGCTTCTCTATCTCGGCTATGTCGGCTTTTCGGTCTGCTTTTCGTTTGCCGTCGCGGCGCTGATGGATGGCCGCATCGACGCGGCCTGGGCGCGTTGGGTGCGTCCCTGGACGCTGGCCGCATGGATGTTCCTCACCGGCGGCGTCGCCATGGGGTCCTACTGGGCCTACTATGAACTCGGCTGGGGCGGCTTCTGGTTCTGGGACCCGGTCGAGAACGCCTCGTTCATGCCGTGGCTCGCTGGCACGGCGCTGCTGCACTCCGCCATCGTCATGGAAAAGCGGTCGGCCCTGAAGATCTGGACGCTGCTTCTGGCGATCCTGACCTTTTCGTTGTCCTTGCTCGGCACGTTTCTGGTCCGCTCAGGCGTGTTGACGTCGGTCCACGCCTTCGCGACGGATCCGACGCGCGGCGTGTTCATTCTCGCCATCCTAATGATCTTCATCGGCGGGTCGCTGACACTTTTCGCCTATCGGGTCTCGACGCTGGCCGCCGGAGGCCTGTTCCATCCCATATCGCGCGAGGGCGCGCTGGTTCTCAACAATCTTTTCCTGACGACCGCTGCCGCGACCGTTCTGGTCGGTACGCTTTACCCCCTGCTGGTCGAGGTTATCGCCGGCGACAAGATCTCTGTCGGCGCGCCTTTCTTCAACCTGACCTTCGCTCCATTGATGGTACCGCTTCTGGCCGTCGTGCCCTTCGGTCCGCTTCTCACCTGGAAGCGCGGCGATCTCTACGCGGTTGCGCAGCGCCTCGTTTTTGCCTTTGGCGCCGCGCTCGTCGCGATCATGGTGACGTTGTTCTTCGTCGACGGCACGTCGGTTCTGGCCGCGCTCGGTGTCGGCCTCGCTTTCTGGCTGATCATCGGGACACTGACGGATATCGCCTTGAAATCGGGGGTCGGCAGCGCGACCCCCGCCGTGGCGCTGCGCCGTTTCGCCGGCTTGCCGCGCTCGGTCTACGGCACGTCGCTCGCCCATATGGGCCTCGGCCTGACCACGCTCGGCATTGTCGCCGTGGGCTTTCTGGAGACCGAAAGGATCGTCACGATGCGTCCCGGAGAAACGCTCGAAATTTCCGGCTACACGCTCCGCTACGACGGCATTCATCCGCTCACGGGACCAAACTATACCGAAGGCCGCGGACGGTTCGTGTATTTTGACTCGAGCGGCAAGGTTTTGGGCGAAATCGTTTCGTCGAAGCGATTCTACACCGCGCGTCAGATGCCCACGACCGAGGCGGGGATCGCGACGCGCGGTTTCAGCCAGATTTATGTTTCGCTCGGCGATTCCACGCCCGATGGTGCCATCGTCGTGCGCGTCTGGTGGAAACCTGTTGTCACCCTTATCTGGATCGGTGCGTTGGTGATGATGACCGGCGGTGCGGTCTCGCTCTTCGACCGGCGACTTAGGGTCGGTGCGCCGTCGCGCCGGAAACTCCCCATCTCGGATGTTGCAAATCCGAGTGCGCCATGATCGCCAACCACATCGCAATCGGCGTGATCGCTCTGACAATGGCCTTGGCGATGGCCGCAGCGACCGCGCCCGCCCATGCGGTTCAGCCGCAAGAAGTGCTTGCCGATCCGGGGCTCGAAAAACGTGCGCGCGCCCTGTCGGTGAAACTCAGATGCATGGTCTGCCAGAACCAGTCGATCGACGATTCGAATGCCGAACTCGCCGGCGATCTGCGTGTGCTTGTCCGCGAACGGCTCGTGGCCGGCGATACCGACGGCGAGGTCATTGATTTCGTGGTGTCGCGCTATGCGAATTCGTACTCCTGAAGCCGCGGTTTAGCGCGCGCAATGCACTGTTATGGGCGACACCGGTGATCCTGCTTCTTGGCGGCGGCGCATCTATCGTCTTCAATGCCCGAAACCGCAGGCGTGACGAGGTCGCAGTCCTTACCGCAGAGGAAAGAGCGGCGCTGGGGACGATCCTTCAGGATCGCGATTGACGGGTTTGACGGGCAG
Organism: Mesorhizobium sp. CNPSo 4689; assembly: GCF_057784325.1. NCBI lineage: Bacteria > Pseudomonadati > Pseudomonadota > Alphaproteobacteria > Hyphomicrobiales > Phyllobacteriaceae > Mesorhizobium > Mesorhizobium sp. CNPSo 4689. The sequence continues at coordinate 38,688 of NZ_JBWLUZ010000018.1, read as the reverse complement.
GCTTTGAACCGCTGGATAGAGGGCAAAGGCCGGGCGTTACACTTCTTGTTCGCCTGCTCGATTGGCCAGCCCTTCGGGTGGTCTGGGGTGAATGCTAGCACTGAGCACGCAGAGAACGCAGGCACCCCACAGCGTCGACAACGCTCACAACCGAGCTGACGCCCTTGACCCATTAGAGAACAAGATCGGTCGCGATGTGATATTTATGCTCGTGTCCGTGAAGGTCCGCAAATGGCGCAACGTGCTCGTTCCGGTCGACGAAACGTACGGCAGGAAACCATCTATCTCGGCTGTTGGCGGCAGCCAGCTGATAGAGTTTTGACCCTAGCACTACTTTGGCAGATTTTTAGCAAGGCGAGCATTTTGAGGATTCCCGAGAGGCGTCTTCGGTGATTCATAGGAGGTCGGCTTTTTGGAGGGGCCGGCCATGGATGGGGACTGGCAAGCTGATTTGGAGCGCTGGCTCGCGCCGTTTGTTGCGGCGCTGAGGCACAAGACGAGAGCACGGATGTGCCCGGCGTATGTCGCGGGATTGAACGCGCAAAAAAGCGCCACAAGCAGTCATTCTGCGTTTTCACCATTCCTTGTTCGGACCTTGGTCGTGAATCCACCGCACGTTTGGCATAGGTAGTGTCGTCGCTGCGCTAGCGTCTACGGTCCTAGATCGAGCGTGTTCTTGATAACGCGATCGATTTGAAGGGTACCGTGCTCGGCTCTAAGTCTCTCGATGACACGCGCCCGATTTTCCAAATGTTTAACCTGTGCTTCCCAACCTTCGTCTGGCTCTCGCAAGCTCAAGCATGTCGAGTCAAAGTCAAACGGGAACGGATGATAGCGGCGCATGCCCCGATCAGCGAGGCATGGACGCCCGTCATGTTGATAGACCCCTTGGTCAAATCAACGATGGTCACACGAGACTGTACTTCCTCGGCCACTACAGGAGGCCTGCCTTCCGCCTGCGCGACTTAACCTTTGTGGCAGGCGCTTTGGCTGGTTTCTTTGAAGCGGAGCGCCTACTTCTGACCTTCTTCTTGGCAACATCTGCCTTCTTGGCAACGGCTGCGGGCCTGGAGAGATCAAGGACCACCACATCGATGAGCCCATCAAGCTCCTTTGCCATTTTGCCGACAATCTGGTTCCTAAGCTGTTCTGGCGATGTAATCGACGGTTCCCACTTGCCCGCGACAGTCTCGCCATTGCCAAACCATAGCACCAGATAGACCCCCTGCCGGGCCGCGTCGGGATGGATTGCGTATCTCTCATCAAGCTGCGCTGCCGCCGCCGTGAATAGATGCGTGTTCCATTGGCCTTTCACTTCGACCACGAGCAAGGACCGGGCGCCAGAGACCGTTGCAGCCGCGGTGAAGTCGCAACGGTTTCCGGCCGCCATGTGGTGTTCGATCACCACCGAGAGCCCGAGCGCGGTCATCCGCCCATTGAGCCTGTCGACGATGCGATTGCGCGCTGTATTCTCGTCGACGTGTTTACCGCTCTCGTAGAAAGTGTCGAGTGGGTCAGTCTCCGAACCCTTCAGCCACTTCTGGACTTCCACCAGTTCTTCTACGAGGAGCGCTCGCAGGTCTTCGACCGTTGCAATATCGTTCTTCTCGAGAAGTGCGGATATGTCGGAAGGTGCGGGCGCGCGGAAATCCTGAAGCGCGAGCTGCCGTTTGGCTTCGGCGCGGACTGTCAGCAGGATATCCCGGAAGGTTTCAAAGCGAGGATCGGCAAGCATTCGCTCCAACACCGGAAGCCTGCGATCCGGCAAGTCATTGGCGATTCTCCAGCCGCAGTCATGAAGAAAACGATAGGCTTTTTCATTTGGCGGGTCTCCCGAACCGAAAGAGCTTGGAAGGTGAACCTTTGGCCAGACCGTCACGAAGGCATCGAATATCTTGTAGATGGCCTCTGCAGTGAGAGGCGGCCAGAACGCTCCCTCACTTCTTCCGAAACGCCCGGTTCTATCCTCGATTGCAAATATCGTGTCGGAATCGGCGCGAAGCTCAGCCCATGACTCGTTTGCCTTCCCCGTGCTGAAAAAGAAGGAGTTGAGCAGCCAGAATTTGCGTCGCGCCCGGCCGCGTTTGTCCGCGTCTGTGTGGCTGCCGCTGTCGGCCACAGGGTCGGCCAGCCGCGCGTCGATCAGCTGGGCGAGTTGCGTGCGATCGGCATGTACAGCCGCCAGTTCAAAAAGTTGCCTCACCGCTTCGAGAGGCATGAAGGGGAACCGGCCCAGCCACTCGAGTGGCAACGTTGCCCGCAGGTGCTGAAACGCAGTTTTGCGTTCGAGCCAGTCGACGCGGGTTGGAGTCTCTTCGCTCGAAGCGAGCTGCACCTCCAGAAACCGCCTCGCAAAGTCCTCCGCTGCGCCCGACTCGGCGAACAGAATATGATCCAGCTCATCCTCGAATGCCCTCTCTTCGCCTTCTTCGAGTGTGGGATACGAACTCATTTCCGCCTTGACCGCGGCCAGGATGGAACTGTCGATGGTGTCCAGCGACTCGCCGTCCCTAAAGCGCGCCAGACAGGCGGCCAGCAGAATGTCCGCGACGACGACTCCTTGGCGCCTACCGAGTGCTTCCAGCGCCGGAACTTTGTCCTTTAACTCGGTGAGACTGTTGCGGAGGGCGCGAATGGGCGTCTCACCGTAATCCGGGTTCTTGGTTAGTTTTTCCGGCTCGAAAAGGTAGTTTTGCCCGAATTCGGCCAACCAGCCCCCGTGCCTTCCCGCCTCAATCAGCTCGCGGTTCTCTAAGAGGTGGGCGCGGTTCTCATCCTTGATCAGAGCATCGCGGCGCTCGTATCGCCCTTTCCGGTAGCGAACGCGATTCCTCCGATCACGCAGCATCTTCTGCCACGCATGCTGGCGCTTAGACCAGTTGGCGAGAAACCGACTGTCCGATCCAGCCTGCTGGCGCTGAAGGGCACGAAGCTCATTCCTGCCCTTTGCCTCTTCATCCGGATTGTGAGGCGACCAGAATGCTGACCAGAGTTCGACGTTTGCGGTCTCAAATGAGTGCACCGTCATCGCGCGCGAGTCTTCATGGCGCAACCGCAAGCCGGAATGGGTTGTACTGGAGAAGAGACGACTGGCGGCCTCCTGTATCTGGCCGGGGTCGCTGATACCCCCGAAGGCGAGTCTTTGCACCGCTTGGCGCAATCCCGCATCGGCTGCCAGTGTTTTCACGGTCGGGCCGCTGTCTGCGAGGATGCGCCCGAAATACAGTCCCCTGGCCCACTGCCAGATGCGTTCGGGGTGGTGCGGTCCGACCGCCAGAGTGAAATAGCGTAGGCTTCAGCAACCTGGTATCGGGAAGGAATTGCACTTTGTGAGGAAGGGTGGGTGCAAGCCCTGGGAGGTACGGATAGTCGCGATCACTGAGCGCTTCGGTCGTGCTCACGCCCGTCGCGCCGGAAAGCATCAGCTTGGCGAACACCTGGCCCGCAAGGTCGATGATCTCCGCGATCGAGGGTCTGGCCTGACGGCCGAGGTTTTCATTGGCTTCGTGCGCCAGCCGGCGCACGGCATCCGAGAAGATCTTCGGCTTCGACGTGAAGACTCGACCGCTTTCGAAAAACGCTTCGCCGAGAAGCTGCAAAAACTGGGGATTGCCAAGAAGGGGCAGCAGCTCGAACCGGCTGACCTCGTTCGAGAATGCCGCAAAGTCTTCAGCGGGGAAGCTCGCCTCGAAAAGCTGCCGCTGTTCAGCTTCGCTGAAAGGCTCTAGCTTCACGATGATCGGATCTACGCCGAAACACTCCTTGACATAGGTTGTTCGCGCGAGGTCCCACTCGCTGGATCGCCCGGCAAAGATCACCGTCCCGCAGTTGGCCTCGCTCGCCCGGACAACGATAGTGTCCATGGCCAGCTTGTCGATGCGAGCGACCTCGTCCATCGCATCGATGACCAGGGCCTCCACCGGAGTTCCCGGCAAGCGGTTCCGGAAGACGCTAGCCCGCACCGGAGTGACGGAAAGTAGCCTGCCCAATTGGACCAGAAGCTCTGTTTTCCCTGCTCCTGGTTCGGCAAGCACAATGATAGTGGAACCCTGCTGAAGCAGTTGCTCTTCAGTTAAGGTATGTTGGCCGACTATCAGGGTTCTGGGAATATACAAGCCTTGCACCGGCACATCGTATCAATCGTTGCCCATGGCGTGCCATAGGTTTGAGATTTTATCCCCCGTGCATCCACTTTGGACATGTTGGGCGGTCGTCCGCTTATGGCCCGGTTCAAGTCGATCGCCCAGCGGCTCAATCTCGGTCCCTAAACAGCGTTTTACGGCAGCCATCAGTGCGCAAGGTTCCGAGGTGAAGGCGCCTGACCGCTTATCAGATTTGCTACAAGCAGTGATCGATTGGCGATCCGCACGCGGGCATGTCCGGCAGGCCAGTGCAAATGGTGCATGAGGAGGGCGCCGGCGGATTGGCAGCCGCTGCCAGCGGACTACAGGGCGGCCGCAGAGCGCGCCTGGCAGGAATGGCGGGCACTGCTACTCCTGAGGCGGCCCAAAAGCGAATGACCCCAATGATTAACAACAGGCTGACAACGAGACCCAGAACGGGAGGCAGGAACGTCCATAGCGAAATCGGTGTTCCGACGATGCCAATGGACAGTACGGGAACGATCACGCCGGTCGCGAGCGCCACGATGCCCATGCTGTTGAAATAGTTTGCTGACATTTTGACGCACTCGTTGTGAATCAACTGGCTCATTCGATCCCCCAATCTGAGCCGGTCAGCAAATCACTGAACAGACAGCCTGTCGAGATACGCGGCAGAGCCGACATAGCGGCCGTGTGAGGCCGAGACTACTGCTCGGCGCCATCTAACTTAGGGTCGAAGGCGCCATCTGGGAACGGCCCTGGATAGATCACAATACCGCTGAACAGCCGCTTGGCTGGAATTTTCTTTAGTGCAGCGTCTATTACCAGAAGCGCACTTCGATACGAGAGAAGAACCTCATCGACCGAGGTGGCGATCTCGCCATAGCGAGCCTTGCTCGAACAAACGACATTCGCAATAACGGTGCTGCTTATCGTTCCTTTCAGGCGACCCGATAGATTGACGAGGTCATCCAGCTTGTGGCCAGTTTTCGGGTATTCCACTCCCTCGAACTTCAGCAGGGCCTTGACGGACTTTTCCGCAGCCTGATGAAAACACCACCGCGCATGGCCAAGAGAGATCCCATTCATCAGCGCGGAGACGCCGGCATCAATGTCGACAGATGCTTCGGCAACCAACGGCACGTCATGGTGTGCCATCATTTCGTTGTAGACCATGACGATCCGCCCGAACTGATCACTCAGATCGACATATAGCCGTGTTGGGATGCTGTCGGCATAAGCCTGAGTCAGGTTTTCCAAGCTTTGTAGCAGGTTCATCTTTGGGAACCTGCCTTTGACCAATCGGCTATATTTGAAACCCAGGCGCTCCGGATTTATTTCGACGTTAACCTGGCCATAGATTATCGACACCGACAGCAAAAAGAGATCGCCGTCGATGTCAATGATGCCCGTCGCAGGCGCATAGACGATGTTCAATTTCTTGCCATAGCGATCGTCGAACCGGGCAAAGATGTGGGCCGAGAGCGCTCCGTAGGACAGATCATCAGGGGAAGGATTCCTTATGGGCGATGGCATAGTCAGCCCCAAGCCCCTTTGGGACGAGAAGCGTTGCCATCCTTTAGGTCCCGCCCGGTGAACTTGACGCGTTCTCGGCGCAACTCCTCGTCGATCAGCGCGAGCTCCGCATGCGTCGAGCGACCGAAGAGGACGTCCATCCATAGCGGGTCCATTGCCTATCGTTTTGATCGCCGCCAACCTGCGGCTCGCGCCTCGGCTTCGGAGCAAAACCACCTTTCGCCCTTAGCGGCAGAGATCTTCGTTGCCGAATAAAACTTCTGTCCAGGCAGGTGATAGATGCGCTCACCTTCAACTGAGATGTTCCCCTTGATGTTGCAGCCAGAGCCAAGCAGACCGAAGCCGGCTGACGGTTCGCTGACGACTTCCGCCTTTTCAGCATTGGCCGCCCGCCAGTCCCATGGCTGATCAAATCGGCCCTGCCAGACGCCCCGATGTGCTGATCGAGCAGACTCCTGCGCGGCGGCGAAAGCTCCACCTGAATAGCGTGGCCAATCAAGGGCCCGACCCTTCTCGACTAGCCACTGTTGGGCGCTGCGGCCATCGGCCCGCGCACAATTCCCGACAATATACCGATCTCTGTCGATGAAGCTGCAGTACAAGGGTCTCGAAGCCGCCAGGAACTCATCAAGGGCTTGGGCAGCCCGGCGCCCGCATGGATATTCGAAGCCCTTGGCGTCATCGCAATATTGTCTGCTCACGGGTGCATCGATGCCATTGAAGCGGATGCGCTGGCCTTCGATTTCAACGGTGTCGCCATCTATGACTGAGGCGCGGCCCTGCATCGGACCCGGCAGCGGCTTACCCAGCCCGATATCGTGCTCTGAAGGCCTTCAATGATATTGCTGACCACTTGCTGGCTCGATCCCTTCAACACTAGGGAAATACCGGGAGCCGCTGTCAGCGATTTTGCCTTGGGTCTTTCCGCCATGGACCGGCAGCCTCGGCGGCGCTCATCGCGTCCGTCGTCGCGACTTCGCGAACGTGTCGAAGGAGACGGCAAGAACGATGATTACGCCGATGATGATCTGCTGGATGTAGGATGACACATTCATCAGCACGAGGCCATTGAGCAGCACGCCGATGAGAATCGTACCGATGACGGTACCGAAGATCGTCCCGACGCCGCCGAAGAGGCTGGTGCCGCCGATCACCACCGATGCAATGACGGTCAGCTCGTAGCCGGTGCCGGCAACGGCCTCCGCCGAGTTGAGTCGGGCGGCAAGGACAAAAGCGCCGAGGCCGGCGAAGAACCCCATGATCACATACACGCTGCTGACCACGGCGCGGACATTTAGCCCGGAGAGCCGCGCGGCCTCGGGATTGCCGCCGACCGCATAGACCTGCCGGCCATAGCGTGTATAGCGAAGCACGATATGGGCGAGAATGGCAAAGACCAGGAAGATGATGACAGGGATTGGGATTTGCCATCCGAGGATAGGCAAGGGGCCGATCTTGCCCTGTCCCCACCACACCAGGTCGGGCTCGAATCCGCTGATCGGGCCACCTGCCGCGAACAACAGCGCGGCGCCGCGAAACGCCGACATTCCGCCAAGCGTCACCACGAAGGGCGGCACCTTCAAACGGGTAATGGCAAAGCCCTGCAGGTAGCCGCCCACCATGCCGAGCGCGATCGCCGCGAGTGCCGCCAGGTACCATGCATTGCCGATTGCGTCCTGTCCCTCTCCGACGGTGAACCGGTTGGAGAGGCCGCCCTTGGAGACGGCGGCGGCGACCAGACCGGCAAACGCCAGCAGCGAGCCGATCGAAAGGTCGATGCCGGCCGTCAGGATGACGAAGGTCATGCCGATCGCCAGCAGCCCGACGATCGACACCTGGCGCATGACGTTGAAAAGATTGATCGACGACAGGAAGCGGGGTTCCATGATCGCGAACGCAGCCATCAGCACCAGCAGGAAGATCAGCGGCGCAAAGCGGGCAAGGAAACCGAACGGGTCGATCTTGGCCGGCGTGGCCGGTGCAGATGGCTTCACGTCAACCAAGGGGTCCTCTCCTAACTCGTCAGGGCGGCGCTACGCGTCATCATCGACATCAGGACTTCCTCGCTGGCCTCGCTGCGGGAAATCTCGCCCGTCACCCGCCCCTCGCGCATGGTGACGATGCGGTCGCTGATCACCAGGATCTCCGGCAGTTCGGAGGAGATGGCGATGACGGCAATCCCCGATCGCGCCAGCTCGAACAACAGGTTGTGCACCTCGACCTTTGCCCCGACGTCGATGCCGCGCGTCGGCTCGTCGACGATCAGCACCTTGGGCCGCAGCGCCAGCCAGCGCGCCAGAACGACTTTCTGCTGGTTGCCGCCGGACAGGTCGACCACGAGCTGCTCCGGGCTCGCCATGCGGATGTTGAGCGCGCGGCGGAAGTCGCCGACCAGCTTCTTCTCGGCCGGCTCGTCAACGAAGAACAGCCAGCGCTTAAGCTGGTCGAGAGAGGCCACGCTGACATTCATCCTAATGGCGAGCGACAGGAAGAGCGCCTGCTGCTTGCGGTCCTCGGGGACAAGCCCAATGCCGTGGCGGATGGCTTCCCGCGGCGAGCGGATGTCGACAGCCTTGCCGTCGACGAGAATGCGTCCGTCGTCGAACGGGTCGGCGCCGAATATCGCCCTGGCCATTTCCGTGCGACCGGCCCCGACCAGCCCCGCAATCCCCAGAATCTCGCCGTGGCGCACCGAGAGCGACACATCTTCGAGCACGGTTGCGTGCGGGTCGCGAGCGTTGCCGCGGCGGGTAAGGCCTTCGACGGCCAGCGCGATCTCGCCCGGCTCGCCTGCCTCGCGACGCTCGAAAAGGGCGCTGGCGACGCGGCCGACCATCATGCGGATGATGCCGTCGACATTCGTTTCGGCGACGGCGCCGCTGCCCACCTGGCGGCCATCGCGCAGCACCGTGTAGCGGTCGCAAATCTCGAACACTTCTTCCAGCCGGTGCGTGACGAAGATGATGCTGAGGCCCTGCGCCTTCAGGTCCCGGACGATGCGGAACAACTTGTCGACCTCGGTCGAGCTCAATGCCGATGTGGGCTCATCCATGATGATCAAGCGCGAGCGCATCGACAGCGCCCGCGCAATCTCCACCATCTGTTGCTCGGCGACGGAGAGATCGCTGACCCGCGACATTGGGTTCAGATCGAGCCCGATGCGCTGCGTTATCAATCGGGTCTCGGCCGCCATCTCCTTCCAGTTGACGAAGAAACCGGACCCCGGCTCGCGGCCGATAAAGACGTTCTCGGCGATCGTCATGTTCGGAGCGAGCGTGAACTCCTGATAAATCGTGACGATGCCGAGCAGTTGCGCGTCGTGAGGGTGAGAAAGCGCCAGCGGCTTTCCGGCGAAGGAGATGGCGCCGGCGTCCGGACCTTGGGCTCCCGAAAGGATCTTGAGCAGGGTCGACTTGCCCGCGCCGTTCTCGCCGAGCAGGGCGTGGATTTCTCCGGAAGCGACCTCCAGATCGACGTCTTCGAGCGCCTGGACCCCGGGGAAGCCCTTGCTGATCTTGGTCACCCGCAGGAGTGGTTCTGTCATGTCGGGTGCAGTCAGGATGAGTGCGCAAGAGGAAGGGCGCGAGAGACCCGCCCGGTGATTTGGTCGTACGGGACGCCACGGCAGTCGCGTGGCGTCCTCAGGCGATCAGACTGCTACTTCACCTCGCCCATGCGCTCGGCATCCTTGAGGTTGTCCTTGGTGATGGCGATCGGCGTCAGCAGCGTGACCTTCTTGGCCGGCTGCTTTCCCTCACGCAGGAAGCTGACCAGCGTGTCCACGGCCAGACGGCTCTGGCCGCCCGGCATCTGTTCGATCGTCGCGGTGAGCGTGCCGTCGCGGATCTGCGCCAGCGCTTCTGGCAGCGCGTCGAAACCGATGGTCGCGACCTTGCCGAGGTTGCGCGCCTTCAGAGCCTCGAGCGCGCCGAGGATCATGTCGTCGTTCGCGGCGACGATCACGTCGGGCGGCGTCGGCATGCCGGCGAGCGCGGATTCGGTGACCGACAGGCCCTTGGCCCGGTCGAAGCCGGCGGTCTGCTCGAACACGATCTTGTACTTGTCGGCAGCCTTGTCGAGGACGTTATGGAGCCCCTTGTTGCGGTCGATGGCGGGGCTGGCTCCGGACTGGCCCTGCAGGTTCATGACCGTAGCGCCGTTCGGGAAGAGCTTCATCACCAGCTCGCCCTGGGCCTCGCCGCCCTTGACGTTGTCGGCGCCGACATGGGCGAGGATGCCCGGAACCTTGTCGACGCGGCGGTCGATGGTGACGACCGGTATCTTGGCATCGACGGCTTCCTGCAGCGCCGGCGCCATGGCGTCGACCTCGTTCGGGCTGATGACGATGCCGTCGACGCCCTGGGTGATGGCGGCCTCGATGTCGGCGGTCTGCTTGGGCGAGGAGACCTGGCCGTCGCTCTCGATCACAGTGATCCCGCCGAGCTTCTCGGCCTCGGCCTTCATCTGGTTCATCATGTGGACGAAGAACGGGAAGGTCAGTCCCGGTACCGATTCCATGATCGTTAGAGGCTTGTCCTCGGCATGCGCCGGAAGCAAAAGCCCGAATGCAATGCTCACTGCGCCGGCAAGCGCCAGCGTCTTCCTGATCACCGTCATGTCTTCTCCTCCCAAAGAGCCCGAACGCTAGTCGGACGCCCGGATAGTGTCAAATGGTCTGACCACTTACAAGGCGTCAGGAACGATCGGTCTGGCGGAGGATGGCGGTCGCCGTCAGGGGCTTGTCCCGCCAAGGGATCGGCTGATGCGAACAATGCCGTCAAGAGAGGGCAACAAAGTCATGACCTGACGGCTTGGATGGTGGGCGTGACGCCGTCTCCGAACTGCGTGACCTCTATCTTGAGGCGGCCCGTGCTGGGCAGGTCCTGACTCGGTTTGGGCGGCCAAAGATGCTATCCACGCTCGCGATCGACGTTGGTCGGATAGAACGACATATCAAGCCCCTCTTGGGTCGCTTGCTCGGCGCGAGACATCGGTGCGGGAGACGTGCAGCGCATGGCAAATGACTTCGCCGCTGGCAAAACAGCCGGCACGATCAAAACGGGAAGGCGTGGCAAAGCAGTCGTAAAGGACGGCGGCCCGTGTCGTTGAACTGCTGGGTGGCGCCAGGCGAGAGGAAACCGGTCCGTAGACCGTCCTTTGGGTCACATTCAGTAATGAGTTTTGAGGGTGCTTTTCGGGTCTCTTATCGGGACCGAAGGTCTCGGACTAGCGTCAAGCCATTGAAAAGTCTGGTACGCCCAAGGGGAATCGAACCCCTGTTCCCGCCGTGAGAGGGCAATCGGACTTTTGCAGATGTTTCATGTCGCGTCCATGTCGCATGGACCTGCCGACAGCTTCTGTAAGTCATTAAAAATAAACGGTAGCCATTTGCAACATGATGCGACATGAAAAGAACATCGGTGGCATTTAAGCAATTGATTTTATTGGTGATCCCGACAGGAATCGAACCTGTGACCTACAGATTAGGAATCTGCCGCTCTATCCTACTGAGCTACGGGACCACGCGGCCCGACACATAGCCGCTTCGGATCGTTTCGCCAAGAGGAAGGTTCAAAGCGCCGAGTGGATACGCCAAGGCGTGGCGCGGCCTTGAATTCCAAGGCCTGCCCTGACAAGCCCGCAATCTCGTCGTGCCCGTGCCCGTGCCCGAACGCCGGCGCCGCATGCGGACCCGGAGCCAAAGTCCGTCAGGCGGCCAGCGCGGTTTCGGCCAGCTTCACCCAATAGCTCATGCCGTGCGGGATAACCTCGTCGTTGAAGTCGTAGGCCGGGTGGTGGAGGCCGGCGGTGTCGCCATTGCCGATGAAGATGAAGGCGCCGGGGCGGGCTTCCAGCATGTAGGAGAAATCCTCGCCGCCCATCACCGGCTGGATGGCGCGGTGCACCTGGGCGTTGCCCGCGACATCGGCCGCGATATCGCCGGCAAAGACCGTCTCTTCGGCGTGATTGAAGGTGACGGGATAGTTGGCGTTGTAGTCGACCTCGATCGTCGCGCCGAAGGCGGTGGCCAGCCCCTGGCAAATGGTGCGGATGCGCTCCTCCGCCTTTTTTGCGACTTCCTTCTTCAGTGAGCGCACGGTGCCGGCGATCTCGGCGCTTTCGGGAATGACGTTATAGGCGTCGCCGGCGTGGAACTTCGTCACCGACACCACCACCGCCTCGACCGGGTCGGTGCTGCGCGAGGCGACCGTCTGCAATGCGCCGACCAGCTGGCTGGTGATGACGATCGGATCGATGGTGCCGTGTGGCATCGCCGCATGGCCGCCGCGGCCCTTGACGGTGATGGTGAATTCGGCGGTCGCCGCCATGATCGGGCCCGGCCGGATGGCAAACTGGCCGACCGGCAGGCCCGGCATATTGTGCATGCCGAACACTTTGGAGATGGCGAAGCGGTCCATCATGCCGTCCTTGACCATCTCATTGCCGCCGCCTCCGCCTTCCTCGGCCGGCTGGAAGATCACAGCCACGGAACCGCTGAAATTGCGGGTCTCGCTCAGGTATTTGGCCGCGCCCAGCAGCATCGCCGTGTGGCCGTCATGGCCGCAGGCATGCATTTTGCCGGGAATGGTGGACGCATAGGGCTTGCCGGTGATCTCGTTGATCGGCAGCGCGTCCATGTCGGCGCGCAGCCCAATGGTCGTGCCGTCGCCCTTGCGGCCGTGGATGATGCCGACCACGCCGGTCTTGCCGAGGCCTGTCACCACCTCGTCGCAGCCGAATGCCTTCAGCTTCTCGGTGACGAAAGCGGCGGTCTGGAAGACGTCGAAGTTCAGTTCCGGCGTCTGATGCAGGTGTCGTCGCCAGCCGGCAACCTCTTCTTGCATCTCGGCGGCGCGATTCAGGATTGGCATGATCGGTCCATTTCGCTGTTGGGGCAGCCGGGTTGCGTCTGCTCAATTGCAATCGTGATTGTCCGGCACTTTGCCATGTTGGCGTCACATAGGGTAAATAGCACCGCAGCAAAGCGGTCCGGGGATGAGGGTCGGACCAATATGCTGGCGACCGTGTAATGAAATCTTACGGAGCCAGAGGCGACTACGGCAAGAGGCGATTTCGGATTCCATGATGCGGTACAGGCATTTTCTCAAATTGTTGCTGGCGGGCGCAGTTGCGCTGCCCGCCTTCGCGACATCGGTTCTCGCCAATCCGCTGGTCCTGTTCGACCTGCAGACGGGCAAGATCCTCGAGCATCAGGACGCCTTCAAGCGCTGGTATCCGGCCTCGCTGACCAAGCTGATGACCGCCTATGTGGCGTTCCGGGCGATTGCGGCGGGCGAGGTCCAGCTCGATTCGCCGATCAAGGTGACGAAGCATTCCGCCGGCGAGCCGCCGAGCAAGATGGGCTTCAAGCCTGGCTCGGTGATGCGGCTCGACAATGCGCTGAAGATGATGCTGGTCAAATCGGCCAACGACATTGCCATGGCCGTGGGCGAGAATGTCGGCGGCTCGCAGGCCGCGTTCGCCGAACGCATGAATGCCGAGGCACGCCGACTCGGCATGATCGGAACGCATTTCGTCAATCCGAACGGGCTTTATTCGCCCGACCAGTACACGACGGCGCGCGACCTCGCCTTGCTGGTGATGGCGATCCGCAGCGAATTCCCGCAATACGCGCCCTGGTTCTCGATCGAGGGGCTGGCGGTCGGCAAGAAGGCGATCTCGAACTACAATCTCCTGATCGGCCGCTATCCCGGCGCCGACGGCATGAAGACCGGTTTCGTCTGTCCTTCGGGCTTCAACATGATCGGTTCGGCAACGCGCAACGGCCGTACGCTGGTGGCGGTGGTGCTTGGCGAAAAATCCGCGGTAAGCCGGGCCGAGACGGCGGCACGCCTCCTCGACCAGGGTTTTGACGCGCCGGCGACCGGCTCGACCACCATCGCCGCCTTGCCGTCCTATGGCGACACGCTCTCGGCCAACGACATGAATGACGAAATCTGCAAGAAAAAGACGAAGGTGGAGCAATCGGAAGCACCGCCCGCCGTTGCCGCCAAGGATGCGCCGAAATCGCCCTATCAGGAAAAGCTCGACCACGTGCCGACCCTGGTTGCCGTCGGCCTCGGCGGCGCCACCGGACCGACGCCGAAGGCGATGCTCGACGAGACCGGCCAGGAATTTGCCGATGTACCGTTGCCGACCTGGCGACCCGACCGGCCAGCACCGGCCGGCGCCACCGTGGTTGGGTCGGCCGCCGTACAGGGCGACCAGCCGGTCAAGGCCGCGAAGAACTAGGCAATGGCAGGCTTCCCTATCCCCGTGTCGGTGCTCACCGGTTTCCTCGGCGCCGGCAAGACGACGCTGCTCAACCGGCTGCTCAAGGATCCCACGCTCGCCGACACCGCCGTCATCATCAACGAGTTCGGCGAGGTGGCGATCGACCATCTGCTGGTCGAGCAGGCCTCCGACGGCATCATCCAGCTCTCCGACGGCTGCCTCTGCTGCACGGTGCGCGGCGAACTGGTCGACACGCTGGCCGATCTCGTCGACCGGCTGCAGACCGGCCGCATCGCCAAACTGGCCCGCGTCGTCGTCGAGACAACGGGTCTCGCCGACCCGTCGCCGGTGCTGCAATCGATCATGGCGCATCCGGCACTGGTCCAGGCTTTCCGGCTCGACGGCGTCATCACTTTGGTCGACGCGGTCAACGGCAATGCGACGCTCGATGCCCATGTCGAGGCGGTAAAACAGGCGGCCGTCGCCGACCGCATCGTGCTGACCAAGACCGACCTGGTGACTGAATCAGGCGATCTCGATGCCTTGCGGACCCGGCTGCGGCAGATCAATCCGGGTGCGGCGCTGCTCGAGGCGGGCGACAGGAGCACGGGCGCGGCGGCGCTGTTCGACTGCGGTCTCTACAATCCGGCGACGAAATCCGCCGACGTGCAGCGCTGGCTCGGCGAAGAAGCCGGCCATGATCATGGCGATCACCATCATGGCGATCACCATCAGGGCGATCACGACCATCACCACGGCCATCGCCACGATTCACGTGTGCGGTCCTATTCGCTCGTACATGACGGTCCGGTGCCGTTTTCGGCGATCGAGATGTTCCTCGACCTGTTGCGTTCCACGCATGGCGAGCGCCTGCTGCGCATGAAGGGCGTCATCGAGTTGCAGGAGGACCCGTCGCGGCCGCTGATCGTGCACGGCGTGCAGAAGATCCTGCATCCGCCGGCGCGGCTGTCGTCCTGGCCCGACGGCCAGCGTGGCACAAGGCTGGTGCTGATCACGCTCGACATGCCGGAGGATTATGTGCGCCGGCTGTTTGCCGCCTTCACCAACCGGCCGTCGATCGACACGCCCGACCGCGCGGCGCTGGAAGACAATCCGCTGGCCATCGCCGGGCGGCGTTAGCTCGCGAAGGTGGCAGATTACCGCAAGATTTCCACGGTGCCGCCACGCTCAACCAGAAAACGATGGCCGCCGGATACCGCCGCCGTTTCGATCAGCTGGTGGCCGGCGTCGGAGCAGAAGGCGGGAATGTCGATGACCGCCAGCGGGTCGGTGGTCTCAAGCCACAGCCGGCTGCCCGGCCGCATCGCGGCCAGCCGCTTCTTCGCCTTCAGCACGGGAAGCGGGCAGTTCAGCCCCTTGAGGTCATAGACAGCGTCAGGATCGACCAAGGGCCTATCTTGTTGTTCAAGCATGATCTTTTTCCGAAAACCGGCTTCCACTTTTCGGGATCATGCTGCGGAACCTCAGCCGCCGAACATGCCGAGCAGCTTCTTCTTCAGCTTCGTCACCGTGCCGTCGCCGGCGTCAGCCGCCTGCGTCTCTGCCGGTGCGGCCTCGGCGGGCTGCGCGATGGTCGCGGTGGCGACCGGCTGCTGTGCCGCGGCCTTCTCGGCCTCTTTCTCGGCCAGTGCCTGCGCCTTTGCGGCCTCTTTCGCAGCCTTCGCTGCCTCTATGGCTGCCAGCCGCTGCTCCTCGGCCTTCTTCTTGGCCGCCTTCTCCGCGTCGAGCGCGGCCATCTTGCGGCCGGCTGGCGAATCGATGCGGCCCATGCGCGCCGTCTCGGTCACCGTACCGTTGGAGTTGAGCGACGGCGGATCGATCGGCACGCGCTCGCCGCGGGCGCGGCGCTTCGACCAGTCGGAAACGATGCTGGCTTCCTTGATGCCGGCAATCGTCGGCTTGGGCGCCGGCACGCTGGACTTGACCGCGCCGCTGAACGCCGCTTCGTAAGTGCTCTGGTAGGCGTTGTAGGCGCTCTTCAGCGAATCCGGCTGCGTGCTGGCGGGGCAGGGCCCGGTCGGATCGAAGGTCGTGCCTTCCGGAGCCACCTGGTTGAAGACGTAGCGCTTCTCGCAGACGTCGACCTTCGGCGGCACCTTGGTGATCTCGAAATTGTCGTAGCCGACCTTCAGCATCTTCCAGAAGTCGTAGTTCGGGTCGTTGCGGTAGCGCGCCATGTTGGCGGGGGTCATGCGGAACGGAAAGGCCTCGATCTGGAACTCGGTCTGGCCGCCCTGGAAGGCGTCGCGGCCGAAGGCATAGATCTGCTCGATCTGCGCGTCCGTCATCGAATAGCAGCCCGAGGACGAGCAGGCGCCGTGCACCATCAAATTGGAGCCGGTGCGGCCGTTGGCGCGATCATAGGCGTTGGGATAGCCGACGTTGAAGGACAGATGGTAATTCGAGCGCGGGTTCATCTGCTGGGGACGAACCGTGTAGAACCCTTCCGGTGCCTGGCGATCGCCCTCGGTGAATTTGGGCCCGAGCTTGCCCGACCATTTGCAGATGTCGTAGCTGGCGACCAGATCGTAGCGGCCGTTGGTCTTGGCCTTCCAGATCTCCAGTTTGCCCTCTTCCTTGAAGATACGAGCCATCACCGAGGAGGTGCGGACCATGCCCTTGGCCTTCATGTCGGCCAGGATCTTGTCCGGCAGCGGCTTGTTGGCCTCCGGGGCGAAATCCTTCATCGAGGAATCGTTGCAGCCGGCCACGCCTATCGCGGCGATCAGGACTCCAGTGCGGGAAAGCTTGGCAAACATGGGTACGGCTACGTCTTTTCTCTCGGGCGACAGATTTCGGCCCCGCCGGCCCACACGCTAAACATTAGCGGACCGTAAGCCCGTTAACCTTGAAAAATCCTTACCGCAAGCTTCGGATCACCCCTCACGGCAATTTCATTGACCCGAATGCGGCGGCATTTTTGTGGCGAAATTGCGCAATTCCGCCACTTTGCGGCGTGTTGCCGGCCCAGCCTAGAGGCTACGGCCCATGGCCAGGTATTTCTCGCGGCGCTGCTCGCGGAAATCGGTGTTGGCGCCGGCAAAGTCCTTCATCGTCCTGGCGATGAGGTCGCCGGTGGCGGCGATCACCGTTTCCGGGGCGCGATGGGCGCCGCCGAGCGGTTCGGGGACAATGGCGTCGATGATCTTCATTTCGTAAAGATCCTGGGCTGTGATCTTCATGTTGGTCGCCGCATCCTTCGAGCGGGTGGTGTCGCGCCACAGGATCGAGGCCGCACCTTCCGGCGAGATCACCGAATAGATGGCGTGCTCCAGCATGTAGACCCGGTTGGCCGTGGCGATGGCAATGGCGCCACCAGAGCCGCCTTCGCCAATGACGACCGAGATCGACGGCACCTTGAGGCCAAGGCAGGCCGAGGTCGAGCGGGCGATGGCTTCGGCCTGGCCGCGTTCCTCGGCGCCGACGCCGGGATAGGCACCGGCGGTGTCGACCAGGGTCAACAGCGGGATCTTGAAGCGGTCGGCGAGCTCCATCAACCGCACCGCCTTGCGGTAGCCTTCGGGGCGCACCGAGCCGAAATTATGCTTGAGACGGCTCGCCGTGTCCGAGCCCTTCTCCTGGCCGAGCACCGCCACCGGCTCGCCGCGAAAGCGGGCGAAGCCGCCGACGATCGCCTGGTCCTCACCGTAATTGCGGTCGCCGGCCAGCGGCGTGAAATCGCTGAGCAGGCCCTTGATGTAGTCGACACAATGCGGCCGGTCGGGATGGCGCGCTACCTGCACCTTCTGCCACGGCGTCAGTGCCTTGTAGGCATCGCGCAGTGCATCGCGCGAGCGTTTCTCCAGCCGGCTGATCTCGTCGCCGACATCGACGGCCTCGCCGTTCTCGGCAAGCTTCTTCAGCTCAAGGATCTTGCCTTCGAGATCCTGCACCGGCTTTTCGAAATCGAGGTAATTGTACATTCTTGAGCGGACCGGCAATTCGGAAGGCAATGGCTGGCGAAACCCTCGAAAACGGAGGCTCCGGGCGGTGGAACGTCGCCCTCACATAGCGATATGAGGCCTAGTCGGCAAGCGGATGATGATCATTGACCAGCCGCACCAGCCGCTCCTCCAGCACATGGGTGTAAATCTGCGTGGTCGAGATGTCGGAATGGCCGAGCAACTGCTGCACCGCCCGGAGGTCGGCGCCGTTCTGCAAGAGATGGCTGGCGAAAGCATGGCGAAGCACATGCGGCGAGATCTTCGCCGCGGTGATGCCGGCCCTGGCGGCGAGCCCCTTCAGGTCGCGGCCAAACACCTGCCGGGAGAGATGACCGGTGTCGGACGCGGCCGGAAACAGGAACATGCTGTCGCCAAAAGCAGGCACGGTGGCTCTGGCGGTGAGCCAGGCCCGCATCGCGGTGCGCGCCTTGGCCGACAGCGGCACCATGCGCTCCTTGTCGCCCTTGCCGCGCACCATGAAGAAGCGGTCGTCGCGCAAGGCTACCGTCACCGGCAAGCCGACCAGTTCGGATACGCGCAGGCCGGTGGCGTAGAGCACTTCGACCAGGGCATGCAGGCGCAGAGCCGCCAGGCTGTCGCCATCGTTCTGCGAGGTATCACCTGCTTCCAGGGCCGCACGGTCGATCAGCCGGCCGGTCTCGGCCTCGCTCATCGTCTTCGGCAGCGGACGGCCCTTCTTCGGACTGTCCAGCGTGCCCGTCGGGTCGTCGCCGCGCAGGCCTTCGGCGTAGAGGAACTTGAAGAACTGGCGGATCGCCGACAGTTTTCGCGCCTGCGATGTCGGCGCAAAGCCGCGTTCGGCGATGTCATCAAGATAGGAGCGGATTTCGGAGGCGCCGGCACCGGCAAGCCCGCCGTCTATCTCCTGCGAAGCGTCCTCGAGGTCGCGGCGATAGGAGGAGAGCGTGTTTTCGGCGGCACCCCGCTCGGCGCTCATCATTTCGAGAAAGGCTTCGATGCGAGCCGCGCTGTTCATTCTTCTGGATCAGTTTTTCTTTTTTGATCAGTTCTTCTTGGGATTCAGCTTTTCCGGCGGGATGCGCACGCTCATCTCGGCCTTTTTCGGTTCGACGAACATCGCCAGGGCAAACATCGTACCATAGGCAATGCCGGCAAGAATCATCACCGTCACGACAAAGCGAAACAGAGTCGGCATCAATCTTCGCCCGTCTTCTTGTTCTGCATTTCCAAACCCTGTGCCCTTATGGGACGCCAATCCGGCCAATTCAAGGACGAAGCTCGCGTGCCCCCTGCTTGACGCAAACAGGCTTTTGATGTCGATACGCCGGCAAAGAGGGCCTAGAAACATCATGGTCTCATGAACGCGTTGCCAGCAAATCCTCCAGGCGAAGGCCATGCCGAGCTGCTCGAGCGGCTGGGCAAGCGCTCGATCGTCTTTGTCGGCCTGATGGGTGCCGGCAAGACGGCGATCGGCCGCAAGGTGGCGGCGATGCTGGCACTGCCCTTCATCGACAGCGACCAGGAGATCGAAAGCGTCTCGCGCATGACCGTGCCGGAGCTGTTCGAGCGCTATGGCGAGACGGAATTCCGCGCGCTGGAGCAGCGTGTCATCCTGCGCCTGCTGGAAAACGGCCCGCAGGTGCTGTCGACCGGCGGCGGCGCCTTCATGAATGCGCAGACGCGCGAGGCGATCGCCGGCCACGGCGTCTCGGTATGGCTGAAGGCCGAACTCGACCTTCTAATGGAGCGCGTGTCCAAGAAGCAGAACCGGCCGCTGCTCAAGAACCCCGATCCGCGCGCCGTGCTCGAGCGGCTGATGACCGAGCGCTATCCGGTCTACGCCACATCCGACGTCACCGTGCCGACCCGCGACGACCGCAAGGAGGTCATCGCGGCCGAGGTGGTGAATGCGCTTTGCCGACATTTCGGCGTTGCTGAAATTGTCGCGGGTGGCGAGGTGCGTTCATGAGCGGCGATATGCCAATCGGGGAGACAGTCACCGTCGAGGTCGGGCTCGGCGAGCGTGCCTACGACATATTGATCGGCTCCGGCCTTTTGTCGCGCGCGGGCGCCGAGATTTCGCGCCGCTTGCCCGGCACGCGCGCGGCCGTCGTCACCGACGACAATGTCGCCGCTGCCCATCTCGAGACTCTGAAGGCCGGCCTGAAGCAGGACGGCATCCAGCCTGCCGTCATCACTCTTCCGGCCGGCGAAAAGATCAAGAGCTTTGCCCATCTCGAAGAGGTGGTGGACGGCGTGCTTGCCGCGAAGCTGGAGCGCGGCGACGTCGTCATCGCGCTCGGCGGCGGCGTCATCGGCGACCTTGCCGGCTTTGCCGCCGGGATCGTGCGGCGCGGCATGAATTTCGTGCAGATCCCGACGTCACTGCTGGCGCAGGTCGATTCCTCGGTCGGCGGCAAGACCGGCATCAACAGCGCACGAGGCAAGAACCTGGTCGGCGTTTTCCATCAGCCGAAGCTGGTGCTCGCCGACACCGGGGTGCTCGACACGCTGCCGATCCGGGAATTCCGCGCCGGCTATGCCGAGCTCGCCAAATACGGATTGATCGACCGTCCGGCCTTCTTTGCCTGGCTGGAAGAAAACTGGCGCGAGGTCTTTGACGGTGGCCCGGCGCGGGCGAAGGCAATAGCCGAGGCCTGCCGCGCCAAGGCCGATGTCGTCGCGCGCGACGAGTTCGAGACCGGCGACCGCGCGTTGCTCAATCTCGGCCACACGTTCGGCCACGCGCTCGAAGCTGCCACCCGCTATGACGGCG
This sequence comes from Mesorhizobium sp. CNPSo 4689, assembly GCF_057784325.1. NCBI lineage: Bacteria > Pseudomonadati > Pseudomonadota > Alphaproteobacteria > Hyphomicrobiales > Phyllobacteriaceae > Mesorhizobium > Mesorhizobium sp. CNPSo 4689. The sequence continues at coordinate 18,091 of NZ_JBWLUZ010000018.1, read as the reverse complement.
CCCGCCTCGTCCATGGCGAGGGCGTCGCCATCGGCATGGCGCTGGCGCATCGCTTTTCCTCGAGGCTCAATTTGGCGAGCCCGGACGATGCGGCACGCGTCGAGGCGCATCTCAGCGCCGTCGGCCTGCCCTGGCGCATGGCCGACATTCCCGGCGAACTGCCCGACGCCGAAGCGCTGTTTTCGTTCATCACTCAGGACAAGAAAGTGTCGCGCGGCGCGCTGACCTTCATCCTGACGCGCGGCATCGGCCAGTCCTTCATCGCCAGGGATGTGCCGGCCTCGGAAGTCTTGTCGTTCCTGAAAGAGAGCCACCCGGGTCAGGAAAGCCGACCTGGATGATGAACGAGCCCGGGTGGATCGCCGCCGCCGTCCTTGCCGGCCTTGGCCTGCTGGTCCTTCTCTTGCGCACGCGCTTGCTTGCCCTCTTTGGCTACGAGTTGCAGCCGATCGAGCCGCAGCGTTCGAGCCATGACGAATTGCGTGGCGCGGTCGACGATTTCCGCCGTGACGGCCAGATTGTGCGCGAGGATCGCGACCGTGTCGGCGGCCTGTTCGACCTCGAGGAGCTCGAAGTGTCCGACATCATGGTCCACCGCACCAATATGCGCTCCGTCAATGCCGAAAATCAGCCGGAAGCCGTGGTGCGCGAGATCCTTCAGAGCCCGCACACGCGCATGCCCTTGTGGAAGGGCTCGCTCGACAACATTGTTGGCGTGCTGCATGCCAAGGACCTGCTCAGGGCGCTCAACGAGGTCGGCAACGACTTTTCCAGGATCGACGTGATGAAGATCGCGTCGAAACCATGGTTCGTGCCCGACACCACGACGCTGCAGGAACAGCTCAACGCGTTTTTGCGCCGCAAGGCGCATTTCGCCATCGTCGTCGATGAGTATGGCGAGGTCGAAGGGCTGGTGACGCTGGAGGACATCATCGAGGAGATCGTCGGTGAGATCGCCGACGAGCATGATATCGAGATCCAAGGCGTCAAGCAGGAGGCCGACGGTTCCGTCGTCGTCGACGGCACCGTGCCGATCCGCGACCTCAACCGCGCACTCGACTGGAACCTGCCGGACGAAGAGGCCACCACCATTGCCGGCCTTGTCATCCACGAGACGCAGTCGATCCCCGACGAGAAGCAGGCCTTCACCTTCCACGGCATGCGCTTCGTCGTCATGAAGCGCGACAAGAACCGGATCGCCAGGCTGAGGATCAAGCCTGCCGGCGAAGCCTGATTGGCCCGGAAGTCGCCTCCAGCCATGCCATTGAAGGCCTCAGAAGCAGACGCAATGCTAAGCCTCACTCCGCGATCTGGCGGGTCGAGCGCTCGTTGAGTGTCGCACCGGTCTGGGCATCGACCGCCGCCAGGCTGACCTCGTAGCCCCAGAGCTTTCGGATGTGGTGCAGCGTCGCGTCGCGGCTGGCCTCATCGAGGACGACGCCGTCTTTGACCTTGTGCTGCAGCCGCAAATGCCGGTCGCCAAGCAGGTCGACATCCACGGCCTGGATGTCGGGCCGGTTTACTCCGACATCGTAGCTGTGAGCCAGCGCGGCGCGGATCTTCCTGTAGCCACGCTCGTTGTGGATCGAGGCGACTTGATAATGCGGTTCGTCGGCTGCGTCGCCAAGGACAAAGAACCGCCATTTCCGGATCAAGGTTGGGCTGAGGTACTGGCGGATGAAGGACTCGTCGCGATGGTTCGCCCAGGCGTCGAGCAGGATCTCGCGCCAGTCGCCGTGGCCCGCGATGTCGGGAAACCAGTCGCGATCCTCCGCCGTCGGCTCGGTCGCGATGCGCTGTATGTCCTGCATCATATCGAGGCCAAGCGCGTAGGGATTGACGCCGGAATAGCGCGGATCGTCGAAGGCCGGCTGGAAGATCACGTTCGAATGGTTGCGCAGGATTTCGAGCATGGCGCCTTCGTTGATCTGGCCCCGGTCGAACAGCATGTTCATGAGCGTATAATGCACGAAGGTGGCACAGCCCTCGTTCATCACCTGCGTTTGGCGCTGCGGATAGAAATACTGCGCAATGATACGCACGATCCTGATGAGTTCGCGCTGCCAGGGCTCAAGGACGAGACTGTTCTTTTCCAGGAAGTACAGCAGGTTTTCCTCCGGCAGGTTGAGCGATTTCTTCGGATCGGCCATGCCCCGGTCCCTGTCGTCGATCTTCTTGTTTCCCTGCGTGGGCGGCAGTGTGCGCCACAAATCGTTGTAGGAGCGCTCTTCGTATTCCAGGCGCTCACGCAGTCCCTCGCGCTGCCGTTCCGAGGACAATTTCGGCGGACGACGATAGCGAAATACGCCCTGTTCCATCAGCGCATGCGCCGCGTCGAGAACCGCCTCCACCGCGGCAAGGCCATGCCGCTCCTCGCAGCGGGTTATGTAGCCCTTGGCGAAGTCCAGATAGCTCAGGATCGCCCCGGCATCCGTCCATTGCCTGAACAAATGATTGTTCTTGAAGAAATGGTTATGTCCGAGTGCCGCATGCGCCGTCACCAGAGCCTGCAAGGCCATGGTGTTTTCCTCCATCAGGTAGACGATGCAGGGGTTTGAGTTGATGACGAGTTCATAGGCCAAGCCGCGCCCGCCCTTGCGATAGAGCAGTTCCTCGTAGAGGAAATGCTTGCCGAACGACCAGTGACGATACATCAGCGGCATGCCGACCGATGAATAGGCGTCGAGCATCTGTTGAGAGGATATGATCTCCATCTGCACCGGATAGGTATCGAGATGCAGCTCTTCGATCGCGAGGGCCTCGATCGCCTCGTGGGCCCGCGACAATTTCCCAAAATCCCAGTCGGATCCTGAAAACAGCAGACCCGGTTTGGTGGCTTGTCTGGCCATCGGCCCTCCTCAGGCGCTCTTGCGGGCAGGAGCCGGTTGCCTAGCGAAGAGCCGGCGAAAGACCGGGTATATATCTGCCGGAGTGGCAATACGGCTCATCTGGAAGTTGGGCCATTTCAGGTCGACCCTGCTGTAGGCGCGCCAAAGCGACGTCCCGTTTTCGGTGGCGCCGAATATATGGGTTTCTCGTTCGTCGATGATCTCTACATAGGCGAAGTACTGGCAAAGGCGCATAAGCCTGCGGTCCAGAAACTCTATGCATCGCTCGGAATCGGTGGCGAAATTGTCGCCGTCCGAGGCCTGCGCGGCATAGATGTTCCACTCGTTGGCCGGATAGCGCTGTTCGATGATGCGGTGCATTTCGTCAAGCGCGGTGGAGACGATCGTACCGCCGCTCTGCGTGTTGTAGAAGAACGTGTCCTCATCCACTTCGTGCGCCTCGTGCGTGTGGCGGATGAAGACGATCTCCGTGCGTTCGTAGCGCCGCTTCAAGAACAGGTGCAGCAGCACGAAGAAACGTTTGGCCAGGTCCTTCTCGCGTTCGCCCATCGATCCGGAAACGTCCATCAGGCAGAACATGACGGCTTTGGCATTCGGTATGGGCCGGGCGTCGAAGCGGTTGAACCGGATATCGACCGGATCAACAAAGGCAATTCGCCTGCGCCGACGTTCCAGCCGGTCAAGCTCCTCACGCAATCCTGCAATGCGCTGGCGCGTCGCCGCGCCGGCTGGTGCCGACTCAAGCGTGGCGATTTCCTGGAGGATCGCATCCAGTTCCGCCTGCTTCGGGCGCCTCAGCGCAATGCGCCGGCCGTGGCTGTTGCGCATGGTGCGACCGACATTGACGTTGGTCGGCGAACCGGTCGCGGCGAAGCCGGCCCTGCGCGGCTTGAAGGCAAGGATCTCCTTGAGATTGAGCTTGACCAGGTCGGGCAGTTCGAGATCCTCGAAAAAGAGCTCGAGCACCTCCTCGCGCGACAGCACGAAACGAAAATCGTCTTCCGACACCTTGTTCCCCGGGGCCCCTGCGCCGCTGCCCTGACCGGGCTTGGGGATCAGGTCTCCAGGGGAAAAATGCCTGTTGCCAGGAAGGATGTGCTGGCGCCGGCCGCTGGTCTTGTCATCGTTGAAGCTCGGCTCGGCCGTTCCCCTTTCGGGCATGGGCACGGTGTGCTCGGCATCCACGTCGGCGATCCTGCCGCTGCGGATCTGATCGCGGATGCTTCGTTTCAATTCCTCGCGAGCACGCCTTAGGAAGCGCTGTCGATTGCCGAGGCTCTTGTCCTTCGGGTTCAGGCGACGGTCGATGAAGATCGGCATGGAACCATCCGGGCCCTATCAACCCGCCTTGTTCACCCGCATGTACCAGTCCACCAGCCGGCGCACCTGCCGTTCGGTATAGCCGCGCTCGACCATTCGCTGCACAAATTCGTTGTGGCGTTTTTCCGTAACGCTGTCCTGCTTGGAGCCGAAGCTGATCACCGGCAGGAGATCCTCGACCTGCCCGAACATCCGCTTCTCGATGACCTCGCGCAGTTTTTCGTAACTCGTCCATGACGGGTTGCGGCCGTGATTTTTTGCCCTGGCGCGCAGCGTGAACTTCACCACCTCGTTGCGGAAGTCCTTGGGATTGGCGATGCCTGCCGGCTTTTCGACCTGGGACAGTTCGTTGTCCAGGACCTCCCGGTTGAGGATCTGGCCGGTGTCGGGGTCCTTGTAGTCCTGGTCCTCGATCCAGGCGTCGGCATAGGCGATGTAGCGGTCGAAAAGGTTCTGGCCATACTCGCTGTAGGATTCGAGATAGGCTTTCTGGATTTCGTGGCCGATGAACTCAGCGTAACGCGCGGCGAGCTCCGATTTGATGAATTCGAGATAGGCCGCTTCCGTTTCCTTCGGGAACTGCTCCCGCTTGATCGCCTCCTCCAGAATGTACATCAGATGCACGGGATCGGCGGCCACTTCCTTGGTGTCGTAGTTGAATGTCTGCGACAGGATCTTGAAAGCAAAGCGCGTGCTGACCCCCGTCATGCCTTCATCGACGCCGGCGGCGTCGCGATACTCCTGTACCGACTTCGCCCTGGGGTCGACCTCCTTCAGGTTCTCGCCGTCATAGGCGCGCATTTTGGTGTAGAGCGGCGAGTTGGAGTGCTCCGCCAGGCGGGTCGAAACAGTGAAGCGGCTTAGAATGTCCAGCACTTCAGGGGCACAGGGGCTTGCTGCCAGCTCGCTCTCGCGCAGCAGCTTTTCATAGATCTGCCTCTCTTCGGTGATGCGCAGGCAGTACGGCACCTTGACCACGAGGATGCGGTCGAGAAAGGCCTCGTTGTTCTTGTTGTTCTTGAACTGCTGCCATTCCGACTCGTTGGAATGGGCGACGATGATCCCCTGGTAGGGAAAGGCGCCGAAATTTTCGGTGCCGTTGTAGCTGCCTTCCTGGGTCGCGGTCAGCAGCGGATGCAGGACCTTGATCGGCGCCTTGAACATCTCGACGAATTCGAGCAGGCCTTGCGTGGTCCGGTTCAGTCCGCCGCTAAAGGAATAGGCGTCCGGGTCGGACTGACTGAAATTTTCCAATTGCCTGATGTCGACCTTGCCGACCAGGGCCGAGACATCCTGATTGTTCTCATCGCCTGGCTCGGTCTTGGCAATGCCGATCTGGCGCAGTCGCGACGGCACCAGTTTGACCACGCTGAACTTGGAGATATCGCCGGACAATTCATCGAGGCGCTTGGATGCCCAGGGCGAGATGAGCCCGTTGAGGCGCCGCCGCGCTATGCCATATTTGTCCTCCAGCAGATCGCCCATGCGATCGGGATGAAACAGGCCAAGCGGCGATTCGAAAACCGGGCTGATCTGGTTGCCGACCTTCAGCGTGTAGATCGGGCGCTGCTCCATCAGTTTCTTCAGCCGTTCGGCAAGGGACGACTTGCCGCCGCCGACCGGACCGAGGAGGTAGAGGATCTGCTTGCGCTCCTCCAGCCCTTGGGAGGCATAGCGGAAATAGCCCGCAATGCGCTCGATCGTGTCCTCCATGCCGTAAAAGTCGGAGAAGGAGGGATAAACCTTGACCGTTCGGTTTGAGAAAATGCGGCCAAGCCGCTCGTCCTTGCTGGTGTCGACAAGATTTGGCTCGCCGATCGCCTCGACCATCCGTTCGGGTGCCGAGGCATACATCGACCTGTCTTCCCGGCAGGCAAGAAGGTACTGCTGGATGCTGATCTCTTCCTGCGCTGCGTTCGTGTAAATCTCAGAAAACAGGTCGAAAACGTCAGACTGGTTCTCGCGCATGATATTTCGCCCTCAGAGCCGCCCGACTGGCTGCTGGACGGACCATCTGCGTATTCAACTGTTGGAGGAGCGTTGTGGTTCCCTTCTCCTAAAGGAGAACGGCTGCAATCAGGCATTGAGGCGATGGGGAACATATCTGAATGGCTGGGATGCCTCGCCGACGGTTCCTTCGATCCGGCGATGCGCGACCATGTCGGACGGCGAAGATGGTGGATCACGCCAAAATTGATGGCGGGATATTGCCGTGCGGGCGCTGGCAGGATCAATTGTCCTGCGCCAACCGGGGAGGGATTCATGAACGGAGCCGACGTCCTGTGTGATGTGCTTCTGGCAAATGGCGTGACGGTCTGCTTCGCAAATCCCGGCACATCGGAGATGCATTTCGTTGCCGCACTCGACCGTAAGCCGCAGATGCGTTGCGTGCTGGGCCTCTTCGAAGGCGTGGTGACAGGTGCAGCCGACGGTTACGCGCGGATGACCGATCGACCGGCCGCGACGCTGCTGCACACCGGGCCCGGACTGGCCAACGGATTGGCCAACATCCACAACGCCAAGCGCGCCTTGAGCCCGATGATCAACATTGTCGGCGAGCACGCCTCCTATCATCTGGCGCTCGATGCACCGCTTACCAGCGATATCGAGAGCCTCGCTTCGCCGATGTCGAACTGGGTTCGCCGTATCGAAGGTCCCGCCGATGTCGCGGCGGCCACCGAGGCGGCCTTCCGCGCTTCCCTTTCACCGCCGGGCATCGCTACCCTGATCCTGCCGGCGGACGCGGCATGGGGCGAGGCTCCTATGGTTTCGGCCCGCAAGGTGGAACTCGCGCAGCCCACCGTCGATATGGGCGCTGTGCAAAATGCAGCCGAGGCGATCCGTGGCGCCCCAGGCCGTGCCGGTATCATCGTTCGCGGACGCGCGGCGCGAGCCGACGCGCTGGCGATCGCCGGTCAAATCTCGGCAGCGCAGGATGTCCGCTTGTTCAGCGAGGTTCTGGTGGCGCGGATGGAGCGCGGTCGCGGGCGGGTCGCGCCCACGCGCATCCCCTATCCGATCGATGCCGCAACGGCGCTGCTGAGCGATATCGACGTGCTGATCCTGGTCGGGGCGAAGGAGCCTGTTGCCTTCTTCGCCTATCCGGGAAAGCCGGGACGGCTGGTTCGAGACGGTTGCGAGGTGCGTTCGCTGGCAGCGCACGGCGAGGATTTGAAGGCGGCACTGGAGGCGCTTCGCGACGAACTCGGCATCAGGTCGACGCAGCAATTCTCCGCAGCAACGGGCTTTCCCGACGAGCCGGTGCCGCGCGGCAAGCTGACCGACGATGCGATCGCCCTTTCAGTGGCGCGGAAACTTCCTGCCAATGCCATCGTCTGCGACGAGGCGGTCACGTCGGCCCGGCGCTATTTCGCCCTGTCGGCCTTTGCCGCGCCGCACGACTACATGATGACGACAGGCGGATCGATCGGCGAAGGCATCCCGTTGGCAACAGGGGCAGCGATCGCGTGTCCCGATCGCAAGGTGATCAATCTCCAAGCCGACGGCAGCGGCATGTACACCGTGCAGGGTTTGTGGACCCAGGCGCGGGAAAATCTCGACGTGGTCACGATCGTCTTTTCCAACCGGACCTACGCAATCCTGCATGGCGAGATGAAGAATGTCGGGGTGGGCGCGATCGGCGAGAATGCCAGGCGTATGCTCGATCTCGACCAGCCCGCGCTGGACTGGGTATCGCTGGCGAAGGGCATGGGCGTGGAGGCGGCCCGCGCCGACACGTGCGAGCGGTTCGATGCCCTGCTGGACAGCACCCTATCGCGCCACGGGCCGTTTCTCATCGAAGCGGTAATCTAACCGTTTTTCCCCGCGGCGTTTCCAGGGAGCCGGGTTGAGCGGCATCGGTCGACGGGCAGTGCCTACCAGCGCGTCTGTTCGCCGGGTGCCGCCGGTTCGATCGCCAACGCGTGGACGCCGGCTTTCAGTTCGTCGGCCAGCAATTCGTTGACGGCGCGGTGGCGCTCGATGCGGCTCATGCCGGCAAAGACGGGCGAAACGATGCGAACGCGAAAATGCGTCTCGCCGGTACCGTAATAGGCGCCATGATGGTCCGAGCCGTGATGGTGGTGGCCGGCGTGGAGATGGCTTTCGTTGATAATGACCAGCCGTTCCGGCGAAAACGCCTTGTTCAGCTTGCCTTCCATCGTCGCCTGTATGGACATCGGAACTTCCCTTCACCACATCTAGAGCGTGTTCCATCCCGATGGAAACGGGATGGGGCTCTATCATTTTGTTCGAGCATGATCTTTTCCGAAAACCGGATTCCACTTTCGGATCATGCTCTGGCATCGCCGCAAAATTCGTCATTTGCCCGCTTTAAGCCGCGATTCAGCGGTTAGGGCGATGATCGCCGAAATGTCAATTCTTGTTTCGCAATAGCGAACAGCCCATAAATGGGTGAGATGAAACCGTATCCCAAATATTTTGAGAAGATCCGCATCCGGCCGGAGAAGGACGCGGAGCTGAAGTCGCGCTCGCCGATCTGCCAGTGGGACGGTTGCAAGGAGGCCGGCACCCATCGCGCGCCGGTCGGACGCATGAAGGAAGGCGAGTATTTCCAGTTCTGCTTCGATCATGTGCGCGAGTACAACAAGGGCTTCAACTATTTCTCCGGCGTGCCGGACAGCGAGATAGCCCGTTTCCAGAAGGAAGCGATGACCGGCCACCGGCCGACGTGGAAGATGGGCATCAATGGCGCTTCGACGCGATCCTCGCCTGACTTCGCCCAGCAGCGTTCCGGCCGCGCCGGCTACTACAACCGCATGCGCGATCCGTTCGACCTGTTCAAAGGTCCGAAGGATCCGCGCGAGGCGCGCGAGCGCAAGGCCAAGCCGCTTGAGGCCAAGGCACTGGAAACGCTTGGCCTTGATACAAAGGCGACTGGCAAGGATATCAAGGCACGCTATAAGGAACTGGTGAAGCGCCACCATCCGGATGCGAATGGCGGCGACAGAGGTTCGGAAGACCGGTTCCGCGATGTGCTGCAGGCCTATCGCGTGCTCAAGCAGGCGGGATTGTGCTGAGCGACCATACGGTTCGTGTCGTTTTCCAACTTTCATAAGGTTGGAAAAGGCTCTAAGACCGCCCCCGGACAAAATCGATTGCCGGCGAAATCAGGCGTTTCGCCCGTGGAGACGTTGATAGAGATGAACAAGGTCGATCGCGACATCGCCAACCTGCCCGACACGACGGTGTCGGTGAAGGACAAATTCGGCTTCGACTCCAAGATGGTGGTACCGGCCTATTCGGTGACCAGCGAGCATGTGCCCGACGTTGATCCCGACTATCTGTTCGACAAGAACACGACGATGGCGATCCTGGCCGGCTTTGCCTACAACCGCCGCGTCATGGTGTCGGGCTATCACGGCACCGGCAAGTCGACGCATATCGAACAGGTCGCCGCTCGCCTCAACTGGCCCTGCGTGCGCGTCAACCTCGACAGCCATGTCAGCCGTATCGACCTCGTCGGCAAGGATGCCATCGTCGTCAAGGACGGGCTGCAGATCACCGAATTCCGCGACGGCATCCTGCCCTGGGCCTACCAGCACAATGTCGCGTTGTGCTTCGACGAATATGATGCCGGCCGTCCGGATGTGATGTTCGTCATCCAGCGCGTGCTGGAATCGTCGGGCCGGCTGACGCTGCTCGACCAGAGCCGGGTCATCCGCCCGCATCCGGCCTTTCGGCTGTTCTCGACCGCCAACACGGTTGGGCTCGGCGACACCACCGGCCTCTATCACGGCACCCAGCAGATCAACCAGGCACAGATGGACCGCTGGTCGATCGTCACCACGCTGAATTATCTGCCGCACGACAATGAGGTGAACATCGTGCTGGCCAAGGCCAAGCACTATCGCGACAGCAAGGGCAAGGACATCGTCAACAAGATGGTGCGCGTCGCCGACATGACGCGCTCTGCCTTCATCAATGGCGACCTGTCGACCGTCATGAGCCCGCGCACGGTGATCACCTGGGCCGAGAATGCCGAGATCTTCGGCGATATCGGCATGGCGTTCCGGCTGACCTTCCTCAACAAATGCGACGAACTCGAGCGCTCGGTGGTCGCGGAGTTCTACCAGCGCGCCTTCGGCGAAGATTTGCCCGAATCGGCCGCCAATGTGGTGCTGGGCTAAACAGAGTCTCCATGGCGGGTCCGGGCGACAACACGCGCAACAAGTCGAAGACGGGGTCTGAAGCTGACAGCTTCAAGCGCTCGGTGACCGTCTGCATGCGCGCGATCGCCGGCGACAAGGATCTCGAAGTCGGCTTCGCCAAGGACAGGCCCGCACTTGCCGGCAGCCGCGCCCGCCTACCCGAACTGCCAAAGAAAGCCTCCAGGACCGATATCGCGATCACCCGCGGTCTCGGCGATTCCATGGCGCTGAAGCGCGCCTGCCATGATGCACGCATCCACAGCAAGCTGGCGCCGGAAGGCAAGCTGGCGCGCTCGATCTACGATGCGGTCGAGCAGGCCCGCGTCGAGGCGATCGGCAGCCGCGCCATGCAGGGCGTCGCCGACAACATCGGCTCGATGCTTGAGGACAAATACGCCAGGGCCAACCTCATCGACGTCAAAGACAAGGCCGACGCGCCGATCGAGGAGGCGCTGGCGCTGATGGTTCGCGAGAAGCTGACCGGCCGCGCCGTGCCGAAGAGCGGCGAGCGGCTGGTCGACCTCTGGCGCCCCTGGGTCGAGGAGAAAGCAAGCGCAGACCTCGACGGGCTGTCGGCCAAGCTCGACGACCAGCAGGCCTTCGCCCGCGTCGTGCGCGACATGCTGGTTTCCATGGAAATGGCCGAGGAGCTCGGCGACGACCAGGAGACCGAAGACTCCGAGGACAATGACGATAACCAGCCGCAAGGCGAAGAGCAAAGCGAGGAGGGCGGCGAGGACGATTCCGGCTCCGAGCAGTCGCAGTCCGATGATGCCGAAGCGTCGGCCGACGATGAGCAGTCGGCCGAGACGGAGGCGTCCGACGCAACCGCCGACGATCTCTCCGACGAGGACGATTCCGACGCGGAGACGCCCGGCGAGGCTCGACGCAACGACAATCCCTTTACCAATCTGCCGAAAGAGATCGACTACAAGGTTTTCACGACAGCCTTCGACGAGACTGTTGGCGCCGAGGAGCTTTGCGAAGAGGAAGAACTCGATCGGCTGCGCGCCTTCCTCGACAAGCAACTGGCGAACCTTTCAGGTGTCGTCGGCCGGCTGGCCAACCGGCTGCAGCGCCGCCTGATGGCGCAGCAGAACCGCTCCTGGGATTTCGACCTCGAAGAGGGCTATCTCGATCCGGCCCGGCTGGTGCGCGTCGTCATCGACCCGATGCAGCCGCTGTCTTTCAAGCAGGAGCGCGACACCAAATTCCGGGACACGGTGGTGACGCTGGTGCTCGACAATTCGGGCTCGATGCGTGGCCGGCCGATCACCGTCGCCGCCACCTGCGCCGATATCCTTGCGCGCACGCTGGAGCGCTGCGGCGTCTCGGTCGAGATTCTCGGCTTCACCACCCGCGCCTGGAAGGGTGGGCAGGCGCGCGAGAAGTGGCTGAAGGACGGCAAGCCGCCGAATCCCGGCCGGCTCAACGATCTGCGCCACATCATCTACAAATCCGCCGACCATCCGTGGCGGCGGGCGCGCCGCAACCTCGGCCTGATGATGCGCGAGGGGCTGCTGAAGGAAAACATCGACGGCGAGGCGCTGCTTTGGGCGCACAACCGTCTGATCGCCCGGCCGGAGCAGAGAAAAATCCTGATGATGATCTCGGACGGCGCGCCGGTCGACGATTCGACGCTGTCGGTCAACCCAGGCAATTATCTTGAGCGGCATCTGCGTGCCATCATCGAACTGATCGAAACGCGCTCGCCGGTGGAACTCTTGGCCATCGGCATCGGCCACGACGTCACCCGCTACTACAGGCGCGCCGTCACCATCGTCGATGCCGAGGAACTGGCCGGCGCCATGACCGAGCAGCTTGCCTCTCTGTTTGGCGAGGAAAGCGCACGCGAGACGCGCCGCGGCGGCCTGCGGCGCGCCGGATGAGCTTTTCGGGCGGGGGCCTCAGGCACACGATTTTTGCTGCTTGCATGCTGGCCGGCATGCTGTCGCCAGCGGTTGCCGCCGGCCCGGACTCCGTCGAGCCGGTCGAAATCACGGCGCGACCGATAGGCCAATTCCGCATCGGCCATGACGACAAGCAGTTCGGGCCGCTCGAATTCGTCGGCGGACTGGAAATGACCTCGGCATCGCGCGATTTCGGCGCGCTGTCGGCCTTTCGCTTCCTGAAACCCGGCAGCGACTTCATCGGCGTCGCCGACACCGGCTTCTGGTTCTTCGGCAGCGTGACCCACGATGCCGACAAGCGTCCTTCGGGCATCCAGAATTTCCGCATGCAGCAGATGGTCGATGAGGCAGGCCAGCCGATCGACAAGAAGTGGCAGGTCGATGCCGAAGGCCTGGCGGTCAAGGACGGCATCGCCACGGTCGGCTTCGAACGCAACCAGCGTGTCGCCCAGTTCAAGATCGATCCGGACGGCATGAAGGCGCCGTTCAAGCAATTGGATTTTCAGGTTCCGGCCAAGGAGTTGCGGCAGAACCGCGGCTTCGAGACGGTCACCCACGCCCATCCTTATGGTCAGCATGAGGGTGGGCTGGTGGTGGTGTCGGAAAAGAGCCTCGACAAGGCCGGCAACATCTATGCGGCAATCATCGAAGGGCCACACAAGGGCGTCTTCACCGTCAAGCGCAATGGCGATTTCGACATCACCGACGGCGCCTTCCTGCCGGACGGCGATCTTTTGCTGCTCGAGCGCAGCTTCTCGATGGCCGGCGGGGTGAAGATGCGGCTGCGGCGCATCTATGGCGAGAGCGTCGAGAAGGGCGCCGTCGCCGACGGGCCGGTGCTGCTGGAAGCCGACATGGGCTACCAGATCGACAATATGGAAGGTCTGGATGTCTGGACCCGTGACGACGGCGCGCTGATGGTGTCGCTGATGTCAGACGATAACCATTCGATCCTGCAGCGCAACCTCTATCTGGAATTTGTTCTGCACGAGGATTGAGGCCGCCGGTCAAAACGAGCCCGCGATTTCGAGCCAGCAGGCCTATTTCCCGTTGGTCGCGATCCAGATGACGTGGCGCGCGCCGCGCTTGCCGTTGGCGCGGGTGTTGACCTCCTCGACCGCGAAGCCCGCCTGCTTGAGCCTGCGCGCAAAACCGCTGTCCGGCCCTTGCGACCACACCGCCAGCACGCCGCCGGGCTTGAGCGCGGCACGGGCGGCACCGAGGCCGGCCGCGCCATAGAGCGCGTCGTTGCCCTTATGGACGATGCCTTCCGGGCCGTTGTCGACATCGAGCAGGATGGCGTCCCAGGCCGACTGGTCGGAGCTGATGATGTGACCGACTTCGGCCTCCAAAATGGTGACGCGGGGATCGTCGAGGCAGTTCTTGAAGATTTCGGCCATCGGGCCGCGCGCCCAGGCGACGACTGCGGGAACGAGTTCGGCGACGGTGATGCTGGCATCGCCGCCGAGTTCGGCAAGGGCGGCGCGCAGCGTAAAGCCCATGCCAAGGCCGCCGATCAGAATTTTGGGCTGCTTGCGGCCGGCAATCTTTTCACAGGAGAGACTGGCCAGTGCTTCCTCGGAGCCGCTGAGACGGCTGTTCATCAGCTCGTTGGTGCCGAGCATGATCGAGAATTCAGTGCCGCGCCGCTTCAGGCGAAGTTCTTGCCCGCCGTCCGGCGTCTTTGCCGAGTCCAGTTGGACCCAGGGGATCACGGCCTGTTTCCACTTTCTGGAATCATGGCTATGTCGCCAGCGCCGGTTGACTCCAGTGGGCGGCGAGCAGCCGGTAGGGGATCAGCGCTACCACGGCGATGATCAGCTTCACCGAGAGGTCGCCCATTGCCCAGGATACCCAGCGCATGGTTTCGACCGGCAGCACGCCCAGCAGCGGCGCCGCTTCGAGCGCGAAACTGTCGTTCGGGCCGGCAAAAGCGAAGGCAGCCGAGAAGGCGACGCTGAAGAACACGACGGTGTCGAACACCGAGCCGACCAGCGTGCCGACGATCGGCGCGCGCCACCAGCTCTGCCGGCGCAGCCGGTTGAACACGGTGACGTCGAGCAGTTGCGCCGTCAGGAAGGCCGCGCCGGAAGCCGCCGCGATGCGCACCAGCCGGTCGGCGGCGGTCTCGAACTCGATCAGGCCGTGACGGAACAGGAAGGGCGGGATCAGGATCGAGCAGATCACTGCCGTCATGAAGCCGACAAAGACGATCCGGCGCGCCACGACCGGGCCGTAGCGGCGATTGGCGAGGTCGGTGACCAGGAAGGAGAAGGGATAGGTGAAGGCTCCCCAGGTCAGGATGTCGGCCAGCGACAGGCCGCCGATCTGGCCCTGCATCGGGAACTGCACGAGGATGTTCGACGCCACGACGACAAGCGCCATGGCGGCCACGAAGGGCAGGTATCGCGAGAAGGAATTCATTTTTTTATCCTGGGTAATGGAACCAGCAAAGCGCCACCCAATCCGGACGGCGCTGCATTGCTCAGATGTCTAGCCGAAAACCGCTTCGCGCCTTTCGGCTCAACGGCTCGGACGGTATTCCGTCCGAAAACCGTCTCAGGCTGCCGGCTGCTCGGCGAGCTTCTTGGCGATCTGCTTCTTCAGCAGGCGGGCGCGCTGCGACAATTCCTTGGCGTCGGCCTTGGCCAGGAACGCATCAAGGCCGCCGCGATGCTCGACCGAACGCAGTGCGTTGGCCGAAACGCGCAGGCGCACGTTCTGGTTCAGCACTTCGGAAATCAGCGTCACATTGACCAGGTTCGGCAGGAAGCGGCGCTTGGTCTTGTTGTTGGCGTGGCTCACATTGTTGCCGGTCATGACGGCCTTGGCAGTGAGTTCGCAGGTGCGGGACATGGTTCTAACCTTCAGTTCTCGGTCTGACCAAACCATTCAACCCGCGCCGGGTGGCGCGCGGTCTCGGTCAGGCGGCCTTATGGAAAAAGTTGGCGTTCCATAGTTGCATTTCGCTGGCGCGTCAAGCTCCGGCATGCCCAGCGCCTGTTTCATATAAAGGCCGGATTCTGGCCTATAAGCGGTCGCAAAGGGACATGCCAGCCTGAAGTTGCCCGCCTTCCGGCTGAAATCGAGGATCGATCCGCCGTCATGCTTCGTTCGTCATATGCCCTATCAGCCTTGCTTGCCATTGCCCTGCCTGATGCAGCCGCCGCAGCCGCGCCGCAGTCCTTCAAGGGCGAATATACGGTGTCGTTCCTCGGTCTTTCGGTGGCCAGGGCGACGTTCTCAAGCAGCTATCAGGGCGATACCTATTCGATCAACGGCACGGTCTCCGCCGCGGGCCTTGCCAAGCTGTTCGACGACACGAAGGGCACCATCTCGTCGAAAGGCACGATTTCCGGCAAGAAGATGCAGCCGCAGGCCTTCCGCGCCGATTACACGTCGGGCAAGAAGGCATCGGTGGTCGACATCCGCTTCGCCAATGGCGCCGTCACCGCCACCAAAGTCGTCCCCGCGCCAGGCAAGCGCGATCCCAAAAGCTGGGTGCCGCTGGGCAGCGGCGACCTGACATCGGTGCTCGATCCGATGGCCGCCACCGTCATCCATGCCGACAGTCTCGACAATGTCTGCGGGCGCACGGTGAAATTCTACGACGGCGAGATGCGCGCTAACCTGACGTTGACCTACGCCTCCAAGGGATCGATCTCGGTGCAAGGCTACAAAGGTGACACGGTGACCTGCCGCATGGGCTTCGAGCCAGTGGCGGGTTATCGCAAAGGCCGCAAGGCTTTGAATTACCTGAAGAACCGCAGCAAGATGATGGTGACGTTTGCGCCAGTCGGCCAAAGCGGGGTATATGCGCCGATCCGCGCCACGGTCGGCACACAGATCGGCACACTGACCATCAGCGCCGGGCGGTTCGAGGCAATCAACTAGGCGCCGTCGCGCGCCGCCGGAGACGGGGTATGGGGCGCGCAACACTGATCGGGTTCTCGGCAGTCGCCATGTGGGCGCTGCTGGCGCTGCTCACCGACGCGTCCGGGCAGGTGCCGCCCTTCCTGTTGTCGGCCATCACCTTCGCGATCGGCACCTGCGTCGGGCTGGGCGCGCGGATGGTGATGCCGGCCTCCGGAAAGGTCGAGAAAATCCCGCCGCAAGTGTGGGTGATCGGCATTGTGGGCCTGTTCGGATACCACTTCTTCTACTTCACCGCGCTGCGCAACGCGCCGGCGGTGGAGGCGAGCCTGATCGCCTATCTGTGGCCGCTGCTGATCGTGCTCGGCTCGGCGCTGATGCCGGGCGAGCGGCTGGCCTGGAACCATGTCGTCGGCGCGCTGCTGGGGCTTGCCGGCACCGTCCTCATCGTCACCAAGGGCGGCGGGCTCGCCTTCGACGCGCGCTATGCTTTCGGCTATGCGATGGCCGGCGTCTGCGCGCTTTTGTGGTCGGCCTATTCGCTGCTGTCGCGGCGGTTCCCGTCGGTACCGACCAGCATCGTCACCTGGTTCTGCGCGGCGACTTCGGCGCTTTCGCTGGTCTGCCACCTCTTGCTGGAAAAGACAGTGCTGCCTGACGGCGCCGGCCAGTGGCTGGCCGTGATCGGTCTCGGGCTGATGCCGGTGGGTGCGGCCTTCTATGCCTGGGACATCGGCGTCAAGCGCGGCAATATCCAGGTGCTGGGGGCGGCAAGCTATGCCGCGCCGCTTTTGTCGACGCTGGTGCTGATCGCGGCCGGCGTCGCCGAGCCGTCGCTGCGTATCCTCGCCGCCTGCGTGCTCATCACCGGCGGCGCGGCACTGGCGGCAAAATCGCTGTTCATGCGCAAGCCGGCGGCAGGCGAGGCCAGCGTATGACGATGCCGTTCCCCGGCGGCATCGACGCCAACGCCAATGCGACACTGGTGTTCTCGCTGGTGGCGGCGGTGATCTATGCCTTCACGCTCGGCATGCCGCCGCGGCTCGCGCGCTCGGCGGCTAAGACGCTTGCCGTGGCGATGCTGGCGGTGCTTGCCTTCATGCAAGGCGGGCCGTGGCTGCTCGTCGCGGCGCTGGCGCTGAGTGCAGTCGGCGACGCCTTCCTGTCGCGCGGCGGCGAAAAGGCCTTTCTCGGCGGGTTGGGTAGTTTTTTCGCAGCGCACATCCTTTATGTCCCGCTGTTCCTGCGCAGCGGCGGCGGGATGGGGCTGCTCGGCGCAGAGTCATGGCGCGGGGCGATCGCGCTGGCGATGGCGGCATTCGCGCTCGTCATGCTGGCTGCACTCTGGCGCCGTGTCGGCCCTACTTTGCGTCTCCCGATCGGCGTCTATGTCGCCGCGATCCTCGCCATGGGGATATCGGCGCTCACCACCAGCAATAGCCTGGTGATCGGCGGCGCCATTCTGTTCATGGCGTCGGACGGGCTGCTCGCCACCGAACAGTTCCTGCTTGCCGCCATCTCGCCGCATCGCATCTGGATGCGCTACGCGGTCTGGGCGCTTTACTACGTCGCCCAGCTAGTCATCACCTTGGGATTCCTGCTCGCCTAGAGCGGTTCAGCTTTTGATAGAATCGCTGCCCCGCTCTAAGTATTTGTTTTTACGCAATTCCGGACGGAAAACCGATACGCACTTTTCCTGGAATTGCTCTAGGCTGAATCGACATTCACCGCATCCATAGCATTGCGCAAGCGAGTTGGACGAAACTGAGGAAGCATAGGGCACGCCGGTCGTATCGAGTGGCTATGCGTCTGAAGTGCTCGAGCTTGTTGAAGCAGCGTTCGATCAGGTTGCGCGCCTTATAGGCTTCGAAGTCGTAGGGTATCAGGATCTTTCGGGTCGGGTTGCAGGGGATGACGGCCTCAGCTCCCATATCGGCGACAATGGCGCGCAGGGCGTTGCTGTCATAAG
>NZ_JBWLUZ010000017.1:0-114236 GCF_057784325.1 Mesorhizobium sp. CNPSo 4689 | reverse complement strand
ACCAGCTTGGCGCCTTCGCGCAGGATCGAAGCGGCCAGCACCGTGGCGGTGGTGGTGCCGTCACCGGCAAGGTCGTTGGTCTTCGAGGCCACTTCGCGCACCATTTGCGCGCCCATGTTCTCGAACTTGTCGGAAAGCTCGATTTCCTTGGCCACCGTCACGCCGTCCTTGGTGATGCGCGGCGCGCCATAGGCCTTGTCGATGATGACATTGCGGCCCTTGGGGCCGAGCGTCACTTTGACAGCGTTGTTGAGGAGCTCGACGCCGCGCAGCATGCGGTCGCGGGCATCGGTGGAGAATTTGATTTCCTTGGCAGACATGATTGTTCATCCCGTTCGAAAATTGGAGTGGGCGGTTTGCCGTGAAGCCAGCCCGGTCAGGCGGCCTTCTTGGAAGCCGCGGTTTTCTCGACGTCCATCCCGCTCTTGTCGATGACGCCCATGATGTCGGCCTCCTTCATGATCAGAAGGTCCTCGCCGTCGATCTTGACCTCGGTTCCCGACCATTTGCCGAACAGGATGAAGTCGCCGGCTTTGACATCGGGCACGATCAGCGCGCCGCTTTCGTCGCGTGCGCCCGGGCCGACGGCGATCACTTCGCCTTCCTGCGGTTTTTCCTTGGCATTGTCGGGAATGATGATGCCGCCCTTGGATTTGGTGTCGCCTTCGGCGCGGCGAATGACGACGCGGTCGTGGAGTGGCCGGAATTTCATGGGAAACTTCTTTCTGGGGCCGGCATAGGCGGCCGCTACCCCTGATATAGGCGCGTTGGCACTCGATAGATAGGAGTGCCAGAATTAATTCTCGCGCCAAAATTAATTCTCGCGAATGTCCAAGAAATCGCAGAAAATCATTCGCATTGGAGGAAAACTTTCTGCCGCCGTGATTTTCGCGGACGCTGATTTGTTATTTCAAAGGAGAAATAAAAGGGCGCCGCGACCTTGTTTGCAACTCAATTGAGGCGCATATGTAAAGCTCGTTGATTTGGTCGAGTTGGCTTTGTGTCAGAGCCCCGCCATTCACCACCGAATTCTCGAAAACGAGTGCATGCGCCGGTCCGGCGCACATTTCGTTCCGTTCGGACCCTGGAATGAAACCGACGCTGACCAGGGATGTACTGGCAGCGTCGGGCATCGTCCCGGCGGTTCGAGTGGGAATGATACGGAAAGGCGCAGGCGCGCGTTTCCGCGGAAAGCCGCAATTCATGACCAGCCGCACCACACTATCAGTCGTTCGCTTCAGGTCGGCGTTTTCGCTGCCCGGCTTCGATGCGCCGCAACCACCCGGAGAGTATCGCGTCGATCATGACGAGGAAGCCCTCGAAGGGGCTTCCCTGATCGCATGGCGCCGCGTCGCCACCTTCATTCACCTGCCGGCGATCTCCGCCAGCGGAGCCACGCGACAGATGGTGCCGATCGAACCGGCATCGCTCGAAGCCGCACTGGAGCAGGACCAGAGACAATGATGAGAACCACCACCCTGATGCAACGCAACGCACGCCCGGTCCGCCGCGAAGCCGCAACGCATCTCTTTGCCGTCGGACTGGCTGTCCGGCTGAAGGGCGGCTTCGGCACGTTTCCAAAGACCGCGGAAATCTACCGCATCACGGCCACGCTGCCGCCGAGGGGAGACTCGCTGCAATACCGCATCCGCAGCGACGGCGAACTTCATGAACGGGTGGCGACGCAGGACAGTCTCGAACCGGTCGACACGTCGCCCGGTGACACCATAACGCTCATCGAAAGGACGTTCGACCATGTCAAAGGGACAAAAACGCTCGAGCCGGGAGATCAGGAAGCCGAAGCAGGAAAAGGTCCTGCCCAAAGCTGAAAGCGTGTTCGGCACCCAGACCAGGCTTGCCGCCAACATCAGTGCCCCGCGCGGCAAGGGCAAGAACTGACGCGGCGAGACGGGCGATGAAGATCCTGATCGAGTTCTATCGCACCCGGGAAGCGGACGATGCGCATGCCCTGATCGGCCGCGAGACCGTGGAAGCGGCCGACCTCGACGATGCGATCGAAATCGCCAGGCTTCTGGCCAAGACCCTGAACATGCCGCAGCGGCCGGACGCCATGACGATCGCCGACGCGAATGGCGCGGCGCTCTATTCGGGCGCTCTCGCCACGCAAGCGGTCAATGAGGAAAGGCCAGCATCATGAATGCCCGCAACACCGAAACCGATCGGCAGCGCAATGCCGCCGCGCTTCGGATCTGGGAAAACGAGGGTGGCGCGCCGGGACGCGACTTCACGAATCGTCAATATGGCCGCCGCGTCGAAGCGGATCGTTCCTGGACCGTCTATCACGTCTTCACCGGTATTCCGGCGCATGAGGACGGCGTTGCCATGACCGGACTCAACCGGTCGGATGCGACGCGCAGCATGTTGTCCCTCAACCAGCGCAATGCCGAGCGCCGCAGGGCGCGGGTTGCCGCGCCGCCAATTGTCCCGCACGAGACAGCAGCGGGCCAGTCATGACGCTCTCGTTTCCCAACCCCAGCCGCAGCTTTGACGAAACCCGCAACGCCGTCCGCTTCAGTGGCCATGACGGCATGTTCGAAGTGCGCTTCTTCGTCGAGATCGAGGCGCTGGCAAAATCCGACAGCGCCTTGGCCGGGACAGCGGCGTCGGAAACAAAATACCTGTCAGCCTTCGACACCTTGCGATCATCCATCCACAAGGTTGCCGGTAAAGCCTATTCCCGCGACCGCCGCAGTTCCTACACCTTGACTGCCGCCGATTTCCGGTAGGCATGGCACCGTATCAGGAACGTTCTGGTCGTTCAGCGACAACCTCTTTGCCCCTCGACGTGAACTTCGGCGTCTCCTACGATGCCGATCCGCACAAGGTCAGCGAACTGGCGATAGAGGCCGCGATCACAGTCGGCCGGGTCGAGGCCGACCGGAGGCCGGTCTGCTGGCTGACTGACTTCGGCGACTCCTCGCTGAACTTCGTCCTGCGCTCTGGATCCCCGACCCCCAGCAAGGCTGACCAACGCGCGCGGCAAGGTGCTGCTGCGCTGTGGGACACATTCAAGGCAAACGGCATAAGCATCCCTATCCGCATCGCGAGATCATCATGAGAGAGGTGGGCGGGCGCTGAGGGTGCGGGCGCGGTGTTCACGGCCAAGCGGCGGCAGGGACGTCAGGATCGTCGGAGCCGACGGCCTGCCGCCGGTGGCATCGAGGCAGTGGCCAGGGCGGTTGGGCGGCGACCCAATGACTGCTTCGCGCCCACGTCGGTCATTCCGACTGGCTTGACCGCCTACCACAAGCACCACAAGCGGACATTGCTGATGCCACGCTGAGGTCGCGGT
Organism: Mesorhizobium sp. CNPSo 4689; assembly: GCF_057784325.1. NCBI lineage: Bacteria > Pseudomonadati > Pseudomonadota > Alphaproteobacteria > Hyphomicrobiales > Phyllobacteriaceae > Mesorhizobium > Mesorhizobium sp. CNPSo 4689. The sequence continues at coordinate 110,923 of NZ_JBWLUZ010000017.1, read as the reverse complement.
TGCGCCAGGTTTAGAACGGGTCGATCAGGTGTTCCGCTAGTCTGCTCCGTCCTTTCTTGCTCGCTCAATGAATTTCCCGGCGACCGCTTTGCCGAGTGCGACACCGGCCTGGTTGTCCATCTCGTAGTGGATGCCGGCCCAGATACGGGAATCTCCGGCCTCTTTGCCCACCTTGCGGATGAAGTCAGCATGGCTGGGAAACAGGTACGCAAGGACCTCGCATCGGGCAGTTGAAAGAGTGGAATGGTTGGACGGATAGCTGGGAAAAGGCGGCACCGCGAACAGAGGACTGATGCTCGGGTCAAGCATGTTCGGGCGCAAGTACCAATATGCGAACTTACCGTCGTTGCTTGCAATGAACGCGTCGAAATGGATTGCTGCGAGCATCGCGTAAGCCCGCGCGGCACGCGGCGGGTTCGAATCTGTCTTGTCCTCGAACATCCACTTGCTGGCATAATCATACCAGTCGGTGAACAGGCCGGATGGGCTCTGCCAATAGAACGCTTTGTAGTTGTTAGGGAATTTTCGCTCAAATTGTCGGACAGCATCCGTCTCGGCCTTTACCGCCTCGGAATGGCAGTCAGGTGGGGCCGGTGGCCTGAATTCATCGGCTGATGCCAACACGATCGGTTTCCAGTTGGGCATCGTTGCATTGCCTGGTTTCTCCCCGACCCACTTGCATGGCCCGGTCGGGACCGTGCCGGTCCAGACTGCGTCGGAGCCATCGGCCTTTGCCCGCGCAATCACCTGTTCAGCCACCCGTCGGCCCAGTTCAAGCCCGGCTGAAGAGTCACTGGGGAACTGAACACCGGCAAGGACACGCGACTGCGCCGCTTCTTCGGCCATTGCTTGGAACGACGACGCCTCGTCCGGAAAGAAATAAGAAAGAACCGTCGCGGCGGCTCCGGCGGCTGCGGCATGCTCCGATGGATAGGAGGGACTCCGCGGCGTAGGCAGCACAACCGACAGTGCCGCATCCGCCTCGCTCGGGCGCGGGCGATTGTAGAAGTACTTCGACTCCCACGCGGCAATGGTGGCGTCGTAGATCGCCATCGTCAAATAGGTATAGACGCGGTGTGCGTTGGGAATCTGCTTGCCTTCGAGAATGCGGTCGTTGACCAGGTCGATCCATCGATAGCCAGGCGAGCCGGCATCCCAGAACGCGATCTTCGCGGCGACCTGCGCATCGTTCTTTGCGATAATATCGCGGAGCTGCTCCAGCTCGGCTGTGGAAGTATCCGGTGGGGGCGGAACTCGGAAGTCCTCGCCCGACGTGATCACCCACGTCTTCCATGTTCCAGCCTTTGGCTCTATCAGATCCGATTGGGCGAAAGCGAAGTTCCCTGACAAAAGGACCACTGCGCAAGCCTTGCATAGGGCGCTAAGCATGTTTGGCCTCCCATGGTTGGTCCCCGGCCCAAAGACGGACGCTTTTCTGGTTTTTACAGCTGCTCCGTCCTAATTTTAGCGATCGCTGATCATAGCGCCGGACACTGCCGGGCAAAAGGGTCAAATATGCGAACAGGGCAGCGTTGTTGGTGACCGCCTTCTTTCTGACTTGAGGCCCGATAGCCGCTGTGACAGCGTCGGCCGGGTCGAGGCCGACCTGCGGCCGGCCTGCTGGCTGACCGACTCCGGCGGTTCCTCGCTGAACTTCGTCCTGCGCTTCTGGATCCACCAGCAAGGCCTGACCAACGTGCGCGGCAAGGTGCTGCTGGCGCTGTGGGACACATTCAAGGCAAACGGCATAAGCATCCCCTATCCGCACCGCGAGATCATCATGAAGGAGGTGGGCGGGCGCTGAGGGTGCGGGGGCGGTGCGAGCCGCCAAGGGGGCAAAGGGCTTCAAGATCATCGGCACCGACGGCCTGCCGGGCCCGGCCGGCGGCATCGAGGCGGTGGCCAAGGGCGGCTGGGCGGGGACCTTCACCTACCCGACCGGCGCCAAGGAAGCGATCGAGATGTCCAAGAAGATCCTGCTCGACTGCGCCACCTCGGTGGAGCCGACAGTGACGGTGGGCACCACGGCGATCACGGCCGAGAATGCCAAGCAGCTGATGGGGAAGTGAGGGGGAAGCAGCGCCCCAGCACTGAGGTTGATACGCAAGGCCCCGGAAGGGGCCTTGTTTTTGGAGACCGCGAAGATAGGCGTCGGACCCGAGCAGCCACGGACTTCTATGGCCATCTCATCGGTATCGGCGGAGCCGCGAATCTGTGTTAAGCCGCCGCTCAACCAACCAAAGGACGACACAGGTGAGCGAACCGACTGTGGCCCAGGCGACCGAAAGCATCTATGCCTCGCTGCGGGCCGACAATGCCGACATCGACGCGCATATCGCGACGCTCAAGGCGGCGCTGGCACGAGAAGGGATGAAACAGGCGGTGTTCGATCCGACCAAATTGGTGCAGAGCAACCGCGCGGGCCGCAAGTTGATGCAGGCCTATTTTCGGCAGCGCGGCGTGAGCGTGACGTTTTCGGATTAGCAGAGCTGCGCCCGTCACGGGCTCGCGCGGCCGGCCGCCTTGCTCGTCAGCGTCAATCACACGTTTCCGCAGCCTCAAGCGCTTCGGCACGGGAAGGTTTGTGCAAATCCGCGATCCGTCGAACGGAAGCGTAGAACCTGGGATAGTCGCCGGAGCACAGATCGAACAAACGAAGGAACGCCGGAACCTGTTCGCCGTAGACAGCAGTCGCGACGAGCTTGGCGTTGTTGATCGCGGCGCTGAACCAGGCGTTGTATCCCCGGTATCCGGCCCATCGCTTGTCGCGCAATTGCCGGTAGCGCGTCCGCAGCCTGTCGATCTCGGCTGCTTTGGCAGCGGCCATCTGCTCCGGGGGACGGGGACTTTCATAGACCTGCCTTAACTCGTCCCGGGTTTTCGACACCAGTCCGAGAAAATCCGCCCTGCGCTTGCGATCGATTTCGTAACTGCGCAATCCGGCGCGATCGCCAACTGCGCGGAGCCATTTCCTTACGCCGGTGGTTTCGACGGCAACCGCGAAAGCCTCGTTGAATGCGGAGTCGTCATCCACATAGATGCGCTGATGCGCCAGTTCGTGAAAGATGAGGCTCGCGAGATAGGTGTCGTCCTGACGGAGCATGGTGCTTAGCAGCGGGTCACTGGACCAGCCCAGCGTGGAATATGCGGTGATGCCCGTGACATAGACGTCTAGCCCCTCTCTATGAAGCTCGACAGCGCTCTCAGTCGCGGATTTCCGAGAAAAGTAACCCCGGTACGGAACGCAGCCGAAGACCGGAAAGCACCATGTTCGTGGCGTCAGGGAGAATTCCGGCGCGGCAAAAACGGCCCAGGTCACAGCGTCCCGACCGACGTCGACATAGCTGCGGTAGCTGTTGTTGTCGGGCAGTGCCAGTTCATCTGTCGCAAACCGGCGTATGGCGCTCGCCGACGTCAACTTGGCGCGCAATGCCTTTGGCGTCGAAGGACCACGGATCAGTTTTCCAACATTTTCGCGCGCCGCCATAATCTGCACATGGCCCCCCAGCGACTGCGCGTAGTAGGAAATGCTTGTGCAACCGGTCGCCACGGACGCCATGATGACAGCGGCAAGCATTCGAAGAACGCGCCTCACTGTTTGCCCACCCCTCGCTCGTCTCCCCATGCAGCAAATGTCTCGATCCCCCGCTCTCAAACAGGCGCACGAATTTTCGTCAAGGTCTGCGGGCGACAGCGGGGCGGAATTTCGACTTTGGCAGGATTGGCAAATGCGGCCATTCGCCTACGATTGACGGAAGTCCACCGCAGGGCGGAGTCGGCGAGATACGGACTGCGGCGTGCCGCCGCCGGGCGCTTACGCTGCGTTTAGCTCCGTCCTGTAAGGATTTTGCAATCCGGGGGGCGCACGCGAATGCTGGACAATTACGAGCTGGACCGGTTTGGCGTGATCCACCAGATCGACGCCACGCCGATCACATACGACAAGCAATACATCTCCTATTACGAGGACTTGAGTGACCGGACCATCAAGCTCGGCTATCAGCGGCTTGGCTGGGTGCTGGGGATTACGGGCGAGATACCGCGGTCGGTGCTGGAGATTGGCTATGGCACCGGCACATTCGTCGAAGCCGCCAAAATTACCGGGGTTGCCGACTGCGCCGGCTGCGACATCACCAAGTTTCCGCTGCCCGAGGGTGTGCGCTTTGTCGATTGGGAGGAGGCGCTTGCCAGCTCCTGGGATCTCGTCGCCATGTTCGACGTGCTCGAGCACATTCCGGATCTGGGTTTCCTCGCCCGCCTTCAGGCACGCCATTTGGCCATCGCCGTCCCTTGCTGCCGCTGGCGTGAGCTCGGCGCCGATGGCGACGCGTGGTTCCGGACGTGGCGGATGCGTCTGCCCAACGAGCATTTGCACCATTTCGACCGTGACTCGCTGGTGGCACTGCTCGCGCATCACGGTTTTGAGTGCGTGACGCTGAATGGATTCGAGGACGGGATCAGGCTGCGGCCGGGCGAAGCGGATCCCAACATTCTGTCCGGCTTTTTCAGAAAGCTATAGGCCGGTTTCCTCCACGGCTGCGGTCAGGCCGTTCGGAAGAGGGGGCTCCGTTCCCGGTCAACCGCGCCAGCGCATCCACAATCAAATCGCAGAACTTGCGATGGTCGAGCTTGATCGACGGCGTCAAGGATAACGCCGAGATTCAGGCCGAGCAGGCGGCCGGCTGGGTGCCGGGCAAAGCCGCCTTTGCCGCCATGCTGCAGGCGCGCCCGGCGCGCCTGAACGCGGGCGGATTTATGGCGTGGTCGTGAACCCGCACTGCTTCTGTTCCATCTCGATCTGCTTCGTGATGCGGATGGCGTTCTGTGCGTAGGCCTCCGTCACGGTGCCGCTGTTCACCGTCTTGTCCTTCAGCGGACTGACGGCTGCGCAGAGGTGGAAAACATGCTCCGTCTCGGACTTCGCGGCTCCGTTTTCCGGCGCGATCCAGTACACGACATCCTGACCAGCGGGGTGTGCCGGATCCTTCGTCGCCGCAGCCACCGCGGCGGAGTCGGTGGCGATCGCCTGCGCCTGGGCGGCAACCTCGGGCGAACAGGCTGTGGTCGGCTGCCCCGCCTTGATCTGGGCCGCGCAGGTGTTCATGTCCTGGGTGTACTGCTCGACCGATGGGGGTTGGAAGCTGACCCCGATCACCGTCGCGAGCACGGCCAGCACAGCGCCGACGCCGCCGGCAACCTTCTTGCTCTTCGGATCCATGTTCTTGTCGGTGAAGATCAGGAGAACCAGCGGCAGGAAGGCAATCAGCGTGATGATCGCGCCGAGCTGGTTCTGGACGAAGAACCTGAACGTCTCGGATGCGCGGGCTGGGTCGTGCCTGTTGGCCGCCTTCCAAAGCAAGTTGCCGGCGATGGCGAAAATGGCGATCCCGACCAGAATGCCGATCAGCAGCGGCAGGTTTCCCTGGTCGAACTTGTGCCGGTAGAGCAAAACAATTCCGGCGATCTCGCCGCCAATGGCAACGATCCACGAGAGCGCGGCGAACAGGCGGAGGCGGGTGGCGCTGGACTTCTGGCCCTGCGTTGCTTGCCAATCCTTGGTAACGTCTGTAGTCGGCTTGTTGTCGGTCATGACCAGGTCCCCCGGTATCGACACTTTTGCAGGACGGCGTCAAATCGAAAAGCGCCCGGCGCAGCGTCATTGAACGAACGTCTTCGTCGCCTGCCTTGGCGACGAAACCGCCACAGCAGACCATATCCCCATCCTTATTGCGCATGAATGGATTCGTCCACACCCACGGCGGCAGGCGCCGATGGCGACGCCGGGTTCCGGACGTGGCGCATGCGTCTTTTGGAAAACTATAGGCCGGTTTCCTCCGCGGTCAGGTCATGCGGAAGAGGGGGTCACACCTTGGCCTTCGTCAGCCTTTCCAGCGCATCCACAATCAAATCGCAAAACTTCGCATGGTCGAGCTTCATCGCCACGGCGTGGACGCTTATCGCCGGCTCGATTTCAAACCGACCGACTACCGTCTTTTCCGTAATGCTTGCATCTGATACCTTCGCTTGGGGGAGCTGTTCCTGCCATGCGCAGCGCTTTTTTTATCCTCATCCTATTGTTTACAGCTGTTTCAGCGGATGCGCTCGCAGATAGACGCGTCGCGCTGGTGATGGGCAATTCCGCGTATCAAAACGTACCCGGACTTCCTAACCCCAAGAACGATGCCAGTGACATGACCGCCAAATTGAAGGATTTGGGTTTCGAGGTAGTGACCGGTCTGGACCTCGACTTGGTCAGGATGCGTGGCACGGTACGTGAATTTATCAAGAAGCTCGATAGGGCCGACATTGCGTTGTTCTACTATTCCGGGCACGGCCTGCAGGTTAACGGCAACAATTACGTCGCACCTGTGGATGCGCACTTGTCGTCTTATGACGACCTCGATTTCGAAACCCTGCCGATGGACCTTGTTCTGGCGGCGATGGAGCGCAGTTCCAAGGTCAATCTTGTCTTCCTCGATGCCTGCCGGGACAACCCGCTCGCCGAGAATCTTGCCCGGTCGATGGGAACACGATCCGGTTCTGTGGGTCGGGGTCTAGCCAAGCTTGGCAGCGGTGTCGGTTCTCTCATCGCATTCGCAACGCAGCCGGGCAACGTGGCATTCGACGGGTCAGGTAGAAACTCTCCCTTCACAACTGCATTGCTCAGGCACCTTGGTACGCCAGGGCAGGATATCACCCGCGACCTCGTCCATGTGCGACGAGATGTGCTCGAAGCGACGTATGGCAAGCAAGTTCCATGGGACAATTCCTCGCTCACGGGCGATGTGGTGTTGAATCCTCTCCCGATTCAGGAGCCGAAGGCGGAATCCGCCCCCACGCCGGTACCCATCGGGCCCGACAATGCGATTGAGATCGCTTATTGGGAAACGATCAAGGACTCGGCGGACAAGAGCTTCTTTCAGGCGTACCTGCAGCAATATCCGAACGGCGCGTTTGCAGCCCTAGCTAAGTTAAAGATCGACGCCATAAACAGTCGTGTCGATGAGCAACGGCAGGCGACTGAAAGACAAAAGGCGGAACAAGATCGCGTGCAAGGCAGACCTGTCGAAAAGTCTTCAGACGACGTCAAGACCGTCGCCAGGCTTGAACATCCCAATCCGGAAGTCCAAGCAGAGAGGTCTTCAGTAGAATCTGAGGGCTCCGGCGAACTTGCTCTTTCCACCCAGAGAGAATTATCCAGAATTGGGTGCCTTACTGGTCAGGTCGACGGGAGGTGGGGGGCCGCCAGCCAGAAAGCTTTGATCAACTATGCGAAGCAGCAAGGGATCAAGCTCGCGTCGGCCGAGCCGACGGGGGACCTACTAAAAAGGCTGAAAGCGATTCGGGCTAGGGTCTGCCCCCTTATTTGTGCTGACGGAATGGAGGCGCGAGAGGGTCGTTGCGAGGGTGCGCGTGCTGCCGGTTTAAATGCTTTCGACGGAAGATGGGCTTTGACGAGACGTGCCACCAATTCGTTGTGCGGGTGGCGGGAGCTTACAGCAGACGTATCGATCAAAAATGGCAGGATTTCTGCCCCATCATGGGAAGGAAAAATCGCGAGCGATGGCACCTTAAGGATAATACATCGCTTTGTTCACGAGGGGAAAAGAGAAAGCAACATTTTGAATGGAAAGATAAAAGGTAATAGCGGTAAGGGGAAATTCTACCACGTAGGAGGGCAGTGTGCGGGTATCCTTGAAATAAGAAAAATGTAAACTACACAGCAAGAATTAATTGTCTCGTGTCCATAAGAGCTTATTGGCGTTGTGCCGCTTCCATTCGACACGGTAGCTCTGGCTCCGGATCCGGCAAGCCCATCCTTGCATGCGGTAGCCCCATCCCTCCCCATCCCATGCACCTCTTGACGTCCCCTCCATCCCGCATGTCCAATACGTCCCATCAGGGAGGATCCCGGTGGAGATCGCCACGGCCGATCAGGTCTTTCACTTCGGCGGCTACACGCTCGACCTCGGCAAGGGCACGCTGCGCCATGCCGACGGGCCGGCGTTCCTGCGGCCGAAAGCCTATGCGGTGCTGACGCTTTTGGCCCGGCATATGGGCCGGGTCGTGCCCAAATCGGAGATCATGGATGCGGTGTGGCCGGGCGTCTACGTCACCGAGGATTCGCTGACGCAGTCGGTCCGCGAGATCCGCAAGGTGCTGGGCGACGACCTCGTGCGCACCGTGTCGAAGCGCGGCTATATGCTGGCGGCCGAGGTCGAGCCGGCGCCCGAGATCGGTTCGCAGCCGATCGTGGCGGTGCTGCGCTTTCGCAACGAGGGTGGCAACCCGGCCGACGATCCGATCGTCGACGGCTTTGCCGAGGATATCATCAACGGCCTGGCGCGCTTCGGCACGGTCACGGTGCTGGCCCGCAATTCCAGCTTCTCCTTCGCCTCCTATGCGCGCTCGGAGTGGCCGCAGATCCGCTCGCGCATCGGCGCCGACTATCTGGTCGAAGGCTCGGTGCGCCGGCAGGGCGATCAGATCCTGGCCGCCGTCAATCTTGTCGACGCGGCCAATGCCAGCCAGCTCTGGGGCGACCGCTACCAGGCCGCCGACAGCGGCTTTTCCGCCATCCAGCAGGATATCGTCGAGGAGATCGTCGGGCGCCTGGCAAGGCGGGTCACCAATGCCGGCCTGCAGCAGGCGTCGCGCAAACCGGTCACCAGCCTTGCCGCCTATGAGCTGGTGCTGCGCGGCGTGGCCCTGGTGCGCGACCCCGCCCAGACCGACATCGAAGGCGCGAGAGCCTTCTTCGAGGCGGCCGTCGCCAAGGACCCGGCCTATGGGCTCGCCCATATCTATGTCGGCCTGACCTGCGCGCTGAAGGGCGAATTCGAAGAGTCCAGCCATGCCGATCTGGTCGAGGCGCGCGAGCATGTCGCCAGGGGGCTGGCGCTGTCGCCCGACCAGGCGACGGGACACCGCATCCAGTCGCTGGTGCGTCTCTACATGCGCGAGCACGATGCGGCCGAGCATCATTTGCGGACCGCGCTCGAGCTCAATCCCTGCGATGCCGACAGCATCGAGCAGATGGGCCTTGTGCTGACCATGCGCGGGCGCCCGTTCGAGGCGCTGGGCTGGCTGGCGCGCTCCATCCGCATCGATCCGATGATCCCGCACTGGTATCAGTTCGACCGCTCGCTGGCGCTCTACATGATGGGCGACTACAAGCCGGCAGCCGAGGCGCTGGAGCTGGCGACACGGCCGACGCCGTGGATCAGGACGCGGCTAGCCGCCTGCTACGCCCAACTCGGCGCAATGGACGAAGCGCGCCGGCAGGCCGCCCTCATCAACGAGGACGACCCCGGTTTCTCGCCGATCGACTATGCGACCAAGGCCATGCCGTTCGAGAGCCCGGCCGACGCCGCTCATCTGGCCGACGGCATCCGGCTGGCGCTTGGCGAGCAGGCGGGTCAATCGACGACCACGACGATATAGCGCCCCTGATAGGCCCGGTAGTAGGTGCCGCCGCAACGCCAGACGGCAAACCCATTGACCTTGGTGCGGACGCAGCCGGTGGGTAACGTGGCGACCCAGGCGGTGGTGTGCCTCAGCACGCGCCATGTGGTGTTGCGCCGCGCGACGCCGGCAGCACTTCGCGGCGTCCAGGGCTGGCCGACTCGGGCCTCGGCCGCGCCGACCAGCGACAGGACCGGCACCGTGCTGCCGATGATCTCGACGGCCGCGAGGCCGATTGCGGCCGCCGCGGCGATCGAGCGGAATTTCTTGATGGATTTCGTAGGCATTTTCTCTCTCCTGATGGTTTTCGAGGTCTAGCGGGATGGCACGGCGAGCCGGGCAGCGCCCGCCAATGCCGCGAGATGGGCGACCACGAACAGGAAATGTGCCGCGGTCGTCGCGTAGCCGACGGCAAGCACGTCGGCGGCGATGAAGAACTGCCAGAACAGAAGGTTTGCGGTTCCGAGCAGCAAATGGACGGCAGCCAGCAAGGCATGCCAGTTGCGCGAATAGGCGACCCGCCACATCGTCACCCCGATGATCAGGGCCAAGCCGTGCGCCTCGATGAAGCCGATGCCGGTGCCGGGTGCATTGGCGAGCAGCGTGGCCTCGGCGCCGACACCGAAGAAGGAGCCGGCGATGTCGGTGGCCAGGCCGCCTGCCGATGCAAGGATCAGGAAGCCGGCGTTGACGCGGATGAGAAGATTTCCAAATGCAGGGGACATTTGTTCAATTCCTTTGAGTTGAGTGGCGGGCAGGGGCCACGGCGGTCGCCCGCCGTGGGTTTGCCGGGATCCCGGCCGCTCAGGCGGCCAGCTTTTGCGGTTCGGCGAGGGCCTCGGCCGGCTCGGCGGTCGCGACGGTTTCCACCGGCGCCTTGATGCGGAACCAGGTGACGTAGAGCGTCGGCAGGAAGACCAGCGTCAGCGCGGTCGCCACCACCAGCCCGCCCATCACCGCATAGGCCATCGGCCCCCAGAACACGGTCGGCGCGATCGGGATCATGCCGAGGATGGCGGCGGCCGCCGTCAGCAGGATCGGCCGCAGCCGGTGCTCGGTGGCGCTGATCACCGCCGCCCACGGCTCCTCGCCGCCGGCGATATGCTCGTCGATCTGCGAGATCAGGATGACCGAGTTGCGGATCACCATGCCGATCAGCGACATCACGCCGAGGATGGCGACGAAGCCCATCGGTGCGCCCGAGATCAGCAGGGCGCCGGCCACGCCGATCAGCGCCAGCGGTGCCGTCAGCAGCACCAGGAACAGGCGCTGGATGCTCATCAGCTGCACCATCAGCACCGTCATCATGATGAACAGCATCAGCGGGAACACCACGAAGATCGAGGCCTGCGCCTTGGCGCTGTCTTCCATCACACCGCCAAGGGCGACATCGTAGCCGGCCGGCAGGTTGGCCTCGAAGGCGGTGATCGGGCTCTCGAGCTGCTTCACCACCGCCGTGGCATCCGCCCCTGGCACCACGTCGGCCTGGACGGTGACCGTCGGCAGGCGGCCGCGGCGCCAGATCAGCGGCGGCTCGGTCTGGTAGGACAGCGTCGCCACCTGTTCGATCGGCACACGCTGTCCGCCGGCAGCGCTGATCGTCAGCGTGCGCAGCGTGTCGATGCTGGCCCGCTCCTCCGGGATGGCCCGCGCCACGACATCGATCAGCCAGGTCCGATCGCGCATCTGCGTGATCCTGGAGCCGGACAGCACCGAGTTGATGGTGTCGGACAGTTGCTGCGAGGAGATGCCCAGCGCCCGCGCCCGGTCCTGGTCGACCTCGACCTTGATGACCTTGGCCGGCTCGTTCCAGTCGTAGTTGATGTTACGCACGCTGGCGTTCTCGCCGATCACTTGCGCGAAGCGCTGCGCGATGTCGCGGGTCTGTTCGGCGTCGGGTCCGCTGACGCGGAACTTCAGCGGCCAGCCGACCGGCGGTCCGAGTTCGAGCGGCGTGACGCGGCTCATGACGTCATCGAAGCCGGTCGACAGCGCCTTTTCCAGCCGCTCGATGACCGCCTGCCTGACGGCATGGCCCTTGGTGACGACCACCGCCTGGGCGAAGAAGTCGTTGGCGAGCTGAGCGTCGAGCGGCAGGTAGAAGCGCACCGCGCCCTGGCCGACATAGAAGCTCCAATGGTCGATGTCGGGATCGGCCTTGAGCAGCGTCTCGACGCGCTCGACGGTCGCCTGCGTTGCCTGCAGCGAGGCGGTGCGCGGCAGCGTCAGGTCGACCATCACTTCCGGCCGGTCCGACTTGGGGAAGAACTCCTGCGGCACCAGGCCCATGGCCAGCACCGACAGCGCGAACAATCCCGCCGTGCCGCCCAGCACCACCCACTTCATGCGCATTGCGAGGTCGAGCATGGCGCGGAAGCCGCGCGAGAAGCGCGAAGTGCCATGGCCGCCATGGCCCTTGAGACGCTCGGGCAGGATCGCCACGCCGGTGAGCGGCGTGAACAGCACCGCGACCACCCACGACACGACCAGCGCGATGCCGACCACCGCAAACAGCGAGAAGCAATATTCGCCGGCGCCGCTCTGGGCAAAGCCGACCGGCACGAAGCCGGCGATGGTGACCAGCGTTCCGGTCAGCATCGGGAAGGCGGTCGACGTGTAGGCATAGGTGGCGGCCGTGATCTTGTCGTGCCCTTCCTCCATCTTCGAGATCATCATCTCGACCGCGATCATGGCATCGTCGACCAGGAGGCCGAGCGCGATGATCAGCGCGCCGAGCGAGATGCGCTGCAGCGAGATGCCGAAATACTGCATCGCGACGAAAGTGATGGCGAGCACCAGCGGGATGGCGACGGCCACCACGATGCCGGGCCGCCAGCCGAGCGCCAGGAAGGAAACGGCGAGCACGATGGCGATCGCCTCGCAGAGGCTCTTGGTGAATTCGCCGACGGATTCTTCCACCACATGCGACTGATCCGCGACCAGCCGCAAATCGACGCCGGCCGGCAATTCACGCTGCATCTCGGCGACCTTGTCCTTGACGTGCTCGCCAAGCGCCAGCGCATCGCCGCCCGATGTCATCGCGATCGCAATGCCGATCGCCGGCTCGCCGTTGAAGCGGAACTGCGGCTGCGCCGGGTCGGAATAGCTGCGCTTGACCTCGGCAACATCGCCCAGGCGGAAGTAGTGACCGTTGGCATAGAAATTGATCGCCTTCAGGCTTTCCTCGGAGGTGAACTCGCCGGTGACGCGGATGGCGATGCGCTCGGGGCCGGCATCGACCGTGCCGCTCGGCGTCAGCGCGTTCTGCGCCTGCAGCGCCTGCGACAGCGAGCCGACATCGAGGCCAAGCGCTGCGACCTTCTGCGTCGAGAATTCCAGATAGATCTTCTCGTCCTGCTGGCCGACCAGATCGACCTTGGCGACATCCGGCACACGCAGGAAGTCGGCGCGCAGGCCGCTTGCCAGATCCTTCAGCTGGCGATGGCTCAAGCCATCCGAACTGAGCGCGTAGATCAGCGAATAGGTGTCGCCGAACTCGTCATTGTAGAACGGGCCCTGGACGCCCGACGGCATGGTCGACTTGATGTCGTCCATCTTCTTGCGGACCTGGTACCAGAGCGGCTGCACCTCGGCGGCGCCGACCGTGTCCTTCAGATTGACGAACACCACGGATTCGCCGGGCTTGGTGTAGCTCTTGACGTAGTCGAGGTTGGGAAGCTCCTCGAGCTTCTTCTCGATGCGGTCGGTGACCTGCTCGACGGTGTCGTCGGTGTCGGCGCCGGGCCACATCGTCTTGATCACCATGGTCTTGATGGTGAAGGGCGGATCTTCCTCCCGCCCCAGCGAGGTGTAGGCCCAAAGCCCGGCAAGTGCTGCCACCACCATCAGATAAAGCACGAAGCTGCGGTGCCGGATGGCCCAGTCGGAGAGGTTGAAAGAGGTCATGGCTCTACTCCCTCAGCCGCAGCGCCTCCGCGCCACGAGCTGTCAAAAAACGATTGGTTGACGAAATGCCGGCCTCAGGCGGCCGACAGCATTCTCAGGTTTTTCGACCGGCTAGCGGCCACTTGCCGCGGTTTGATCGCCAGGGCGGCGACATAGCGTTCGAAGGCCTGCGGGTCCTGCGTGCCGGCGGCCAGCGCGACGTGGCCGTCGGGTCTGACGAGATAGGCGCCGTCGCACTGGAGACCCGCGACCTTCGCCCTGTCCGACCAGGCAAAGACGTGGACGGGAATACCGGTCGCGGCGAGCATCGCCTGGAACGCGGCATTCGCCTCGCCATAGACATGCACCTGCCAGTCGAGCAAATGCAGCGACTCGAAGTTGTCGCCGCTGGCCGTGGCGACATAGGGCAGGCGGTCGCCGCCGTGGATCGCGCCGGCCTTGCCACTGCTGATCGCGCTGGCACGATACTGGATCCGGGTCTGCGAGATCATGCCGAAAAAGGCACGCGATCCGGCAGCCGTCCCAAGAACCACGCGCAGGATCTTCGGCATCAGATAGCGGCGGAACAGGCCGACCAGCCGCGAGCGGCTGGTGGCGACACGGAACACCTTGTCCGTGCTATCGATCAGCAGCCTGGCAAAGGCGATGCGCTCCGGCTCGTAGCTGTCCAGCAGGCGCTTGTCGGCGCGGCCTTGCAGCACCGCCGCCAGCTTCCAGGCGAGGTTGACCGCATCGCCCATGCCGGTATTCATGCCCTGGCCGCCGGCTGGGCTGTGGATGTGGCCGGCGTCGCCGGCAAGGAACACGCGGCCGATGCGGAAGCGCTCGGCGACCCGGTGATGCACGCGATAGGTCGAGAACCAGTTCACCTTGTCCACCGCAATGCCGGTGTCGCGCTCGACATCGGCGCGGATCGCCTCGAAGGTGATCGTCTCGTTCGCTTCGTGCGCCTTCGGCACGACGCCGATCAGCCGCAGCGAGCCGGATTGCCTGACCGGCATGACGATGGCGAAGCCATAGGCGCTGACCGTGGTGTCCATGCCGTTAGGGGTCACCGCGCCGCTGCCATCGACGTCGGCGACGTAGAAGGACTGCTCATAGGTGCCGCCGGGAAAGCCGATGGCCAGCCCATGGCGCACGGCGCTCCGGGCGCCATCGCAGCCGACGAGATAGGCGGCACCGACGGTCTCGGTCGCGCCTTGCTTGTTCAAGGTGGCGACAACCGTGCCGCCCGTGTCCTCGAAGGCGACCAGTTCGGTGTTGCGCTCGACCCTGACACCGGCACGCTCGAGATGCGTGATCAGGATGCGTTCGTGAATGTCCTGCGGCAGCGCGAACGCAAAGGAGTATGGACTGACGCCCTGGCCGAAGTCGCTGAGCGGAAGCCTGGCGGCGACGCCGGCCGGCGTGCGCACGGTGAGCTGCTCGACCCTGACGCCGGCGGCGAGTATGTCGTCGACGATGCCGATCTGGCGGTGGAATTCCAGCGTGCGGGCCTGAACGGCCAACGCGCGCGAGGTTTCGCCCGGGCCTGCATCCTTGTCGAAAATACGCACCTGGACGCCGAGGCGGGTGAGCCACAGCGCAAGCGTCAGTCCGGTTGGCCCGGCGCCGGCAATCAGCACTTGAGTCTGCGAGGCACTCATCTGGTTACTCCTTCGGTGAGGCGAACCTTTTCGTGTTCGCGAAGCCGGTTGACGCCGGCGGTGACGACAATGTCGCCCTCGGCAAGGCCGTCGCTGACGACGACGCGGTCAGTCTCGTAGCGGGCAATGGCGACCGGCTTGAGTTCCACAGTCGAGGACGCGGCCACCACCCAGACGGCGGGCTTGCCGTCCTTGTCGAACAGCGCGCTTCCCGGCAGGACCACGACGGGGGCGCTCATCGTGTTGACGCGGCCGGCGACGCTGCTGCCGAAGCGCATTTCGTCGGGGGTGTCGCGCAGCGAGACCTTGACCTGGAAGGTGCGGGTCGCGACGTCGGCCACCGGTGCGACCTCGCGGATGGCGCCGATTGTCGCGATCGCCGGATTGCTCAGCAGCGAGACCTTGATTTCAAGGGGACGCCTTGCATTTCCGCCGGTCGAGAAGGCTGCCTCGGCGATGGAGAAGACGGCGTCGCGGGCCGCTGGATCGGCGACCCGCGCCACCATCTGCCCGGCGTTGACGACTTGGCCCGCTTCGGCGCCGGTCGCGGTCACCATGCCATCGAAATCGGCATGCAACTCGGTATAGGCGAGCTGGTCCCTGGCCATCTCGAAGCCGATCCTTGCCGATTCAAGCTTGGCCTCGGCCGATCGCAGGCTCTTCAGCGTTGCATCGTGATTGGCCCTTGTTGCAAAGCCCTTGGCGAGAAGTGCCCCGATGCGGGCCTCGGCGGCACTGGCTTCGACCAGAACGGCCTCGGCGGCGGCGACGTCGGCCTTGGCGCTGGCGAGGCGGTTGCGATAGTCCTGGTCTTCGATGCGGGCGAGGACATCGCCCTTCTTCACCATCTGGCCGACCTCTGCTGAGCGCTGCACGAGCTTGCCGGACAGCCGGAAGCCAAGATCGCTTTCGCGCTGCGGCCGGATCTCGCCGATGGCGATGCGCTCGTCGGCCTGCGGGGCAGGCTTCACCGCCATGGCCCGGACAAGCTTGGCTTCGGGCACGTGCGGTTCGACCGCCGCGGCCTCGCCCTTTGCGCCATACCAGACGACTGCGGCGGCGCAGGCAAGTGCTGCCAAGGATGCGGCGACGAGACGATGCTTTCCGCGCCTGTTGTGCAAGAGTGTCATGTTGTCTCCTTACCCGATGTTGCGGCCTGCGCCGGGCAAGGGCGCGTTAGCCGAAGATCCCATTGGCCGGAGAAGAACCGGGGCGATCATTAAGTTTGATCCCAGGGACCGGCGCCCGTCTTGACCAGCACGATCCTATTCGCCTTTTCGGGCCCTGAAATCCCGATCGGGTTCTGAAAGTTTTCCGATGTTTTGGCGCCAGCCCCCCAAGACGCCGGGCCTGTCGATATGCCTGGACATCGAGGGAAAGAGGAAACGTCGGCCGCTGGTGTTGACAGCATATGGCAGCGCTTGTTACGTAATGTTATTACATATGCAGCCTACCGAAGGCGAACCGATGCCTGCAATCAAAAAACCATTGCGGCGCGATCAGGGGAAACCTACGGTAGAAAAATGATGGTCCCCGAGCCGAAAGGCGAGGGGTGAAAAGGGAACACGGTGAGACCCGCTTTCGGGTCGAGGCCGTGGCTGCCCCCGCAACTGTAAGCGGCGAGCAACATCCGCAAATGCCACTGGCCGGCAAGGCTGGGAAGGCAGGATGAAGCCGAGACCCGCGAGCCAGGAGACCTGCCATCAGCACGAGTTGACCGGACGGGGTGTGCCGGGAGGAGACGTAGCCATCGGTCTGTCGTCCGATCGGCCCAGCTTCCTTCCGTCGCCAGTTTTGGAAAGTGACGGAAATTTGGAAGCCTCCATCCATCGCATCATCGTGTGCCCGCTTTGCCGCGATTCAACCGGGCTGGCTCGCATCCCCGCTTCGAGGCCGGGGCTGAGCCGATGATGCTGCTCGAAGCCCGCGACGTGAGCGCGACGGCGAATGGCCGCCGCCTGGTGAATGGGGTAAGCCTGTCGGTTGCGTCAGGCGATCGCCTGGCCATCATCGGTCCCAACGGCGCCGGCAAGACCACGCTTTTGCGCATGCTGTGCGGCGCGCTGCAGCCAAGCACCGGCGAGATGCGTCTGTCGGGGCGCCGTCTCGACCGGATCACGCCGGCCGAGCGGGCGCTCAACATGGCGGCCGTCGGCCAGACCGACCAGCCAGATCCGCGGCTCGCCTTGATCGACTATGTCGAGCTTGGCCGCGTCCCGCATGCCGGCATGAGGCGCCTGCGCGAAGATCGCGACATCGTCGTCGACGCGCTGCGCCGGACGGGGCTGCTGCCGCTGCTCGGCCGCAGCATCGGCTCGCTCTCCGGCGGCGAGCGTCAGCGCGCGCAACTGGCTAGAGCCTTCGCCCAGGAGCCAAAGATACTGTTCCTCGACGAGCCGACCAACCATCTGGATCCGCGCGCCCGCGGCGAGCTGCTCGAACTGGTCGCCGGCTTCGGCATGTGCGTGGTCGCGGTGCTGCACGATCTCGCGCTGGTGGCGCCCTTCGCCACCCGGGTCGCGGTGATGAACGACGCCCGGCTGCATGCGCTGGCGCCGCCGCGCGAGGCGCTGACCCAGCAGCTCATCCGCGACGTGTTCGGCATAGATGTCTTCCGCCTGCGCCATCCGACCGAAGACCGCGAACTCACCGTCTTCGACGTTCCCAACCGCGCCGCCTCGCCATCCTGAACGGACATTTCCTCAACCAAGGAGCCACCTCGTGAAACGCCTCGCCCTCTCTCTTGCCTTTTCGCTCGTCGCTTCGGTGGCCTTTGCCTTCCCGGTCACCGTCGACAGCTGCGGCAAGAAGCTCTCCTTCGATGGGCCGCCGAAGCGCGCCGTCATCCATGATCTCAACATGGCCGAGATGGCCTTCGCGCTGAAGCTGCAGCCATCGATCGTCGGCCTGACCGGCATCACCGGCTGGTACAAGGTCGGTCCCGAATTCAAGCAAGGCTCGATCCCCGAACTGGCGCCAAAGTATCCGACGCTGGAGAACCTCGTTGCCGTCGAGCCCGATTTCTTTTTCGCCGGCTGGTACTACGGCATGAAGCCGGGCGGCGAGGTGACGCCCGACACGCTCGCCCCGCACGGCATCAAGACGCTGGTGCTGACCGAAAGCTGCGTCCATCTCGACAAGGACCGTCCCGCCGCCTCGATGGACCTGCTCTACGGCGACGTCGAAAAGCTGGGCAAGATCTTCGGTAAGGAGGCTGAGGCCGACAAGCTTGTTTCGGGCTGGAAGGCGCAACTGGCAGCGATCATCGCCAAGGTCGGCAGCACCAAGGGCACGCGGGTGTTCCTCTACGATTCCGGCGAGGACAAGCCGTTCACCGCCGGCAAGTTCGCCGTACCGAACGCCATGATCACCGCTGCCGGCGGCGACAACGTCATGGCCGACATGGAGATGAGCTGGGGCACGACGGATTGGGAGACGGTGGCGGCGCGCAATCCGCAATTCCTCATCCTGCTCGATTACCAGGATGGCGGCGGCTACAAGAAATTGCTCGACTTCCTGAAGGCGCATCCGGCGATGAAGGAGACCGACGCGGTCAAGAACGAGCGCTTTGTAGCACTGCGCTATGCCGAACTGACACCAGGACCCGCCAACATCGAGGCGATCGGCAAGATCGCCAAAGCGATGCATCCGGAAGCATTTTGAGCTTGCGGCCGAAGTCCTTTCCTTTCGTGATGATAGCGGGCGCGGCAGCGCTCGCTTTGCTGTCGATCGCCTATGGCTCGACGGTGATCGCGCTGCCCGATGTCATCGGCGCCCTGGCGCATGCAGTCGGTCTCGACGCGCACGCCGTGTCCGGTCCGGTCGGCAAGATCGTCGTCGACCTCCGGCTGCCGCGCACACTGCTGGCGATCGCGATCGGCGCCGGGCTGGGTGTCGTCGGCGTATTGCTGCAGACAGTGACCCGCAACGATCTCGCCGATCCATTCCTGTTCGGTCTCTCCTCTGGCGCTGCCGCCGGCGCCGTCTCCGTCATCACCGTCTTCGGCGACAGTTTCGGCATCTGGACCCTGCCGGTCGCCGCCTTCACCGGCGGCATGCTGGCAGCCGCCGTGGTGCTGTTGCTGGTGTCGCGGGTCAAGGGACAGGGGCCTGAGCGGCTGATCCTTGCCGGGCTTGCTGTCTCCTTCATGTTCACCGCGCTCACCAACTATCTCGTTTTCGCGGGCGACCAGCGCGCCGCCCATTCGGTGCTGTTCTGGACGATGGGTGGGCTCGGTCTGGCGCGCTGGGACAATATCGGGCTGGCAGCACTTGGCGCCGGCATCATCCTTGCCTACGGGCTGTGGAACCACCGCCGGTTCGACGCCTTCCTCGCCGGTGAAAACGCCGCCGAAAGCCTCGGCGTGCCGGTGGCGCGCATGCGCCGCACGACCTTTTTCGTCGCCGCCCTGTCTACCGCGATCCTGGTCTCGGTCGCCGGCGTCATCGGCTTCGTCGGCCTGATGATCCCACATCTCTGCCGTCCATTGGCGGGACCGTTGCATCTGCGCCTGATCGCAAGCTCGGCGCTCTTCGGCGCGGTGCTGCTTTTGGCCAGCGATCTTCTCGCCCGCACGCTGCTGCCGCCGCAGGAACTGCCTATCGGCATCATCACCAGCTCGCTCGGCGCCTTCTTCGTCGTCACCATGCTGATCCGCAACCGCCTGTGACGGGATACCGGGCCACAAGCGATGGTCTCCGCTCTCGATCACGGCGTCGTGACCGTATTGCATGGCTGACCACGTTGAATCGTAAGCACGCTTATTATATATGCCGCTCATGGTTTCCGACGGCATCGACAGATTGGGATTTTTGATCCACGACGTGCAGCGCCTGATGCGCAAGCGCTTCGAGGCGCGCGCCAGCGGCTTCGGCCTGTCCTCGGCGCAATGGCGGCTTCTGGTCCGCGTCGCCAAGGAAGAGGGTGTCGCGCAGGCACGGCTCGCCGAGCTTCTCGAAATCGAGCCGATCAGCGTCTCGCGCCTGGTCGACCGGATGGAGGAGGGCGGCTGGATCGAGCGCCGTTCCGACGCGACCGACCGCCGCGTGCGCATGATCTTCCCGACCACCAAGGCAAGCGAGGCCTATAACCACGTCAAGAGCCTGGCCGGTGAGGTCTACGAGGAATCGCTGGTCGGCGTTTCGCCGGAAGATCGCCGCGTCCTGGTCAGGGCGCTGGACACCATCGTGCAGAATCTTGCGGACGGCGAGGCGTCGTCCCTGGAAAAAGTCAGGAATACGGAAGGCGCAGCAGCATGAACGCGGCAGCCAAGATAGACGAAAAGATCACCGAACTGGAAATGGAGGCGCCGGCGCAGCCGGCGACGGCGCCCGTGGCAGTCGCGCCTCCGGTGCAGCCGGCGCCGGTCGCGCCGCAGAAGAAGCGACGCCTCGGCCGCCCCCTGTTGATGATCGCGCTGCCCGCGGCGCTGATTGCCGGCGGCAGCTATGTCTGGGTGACCGGCGGCCGTTACCAGGAAACCGAGAACGCCAATCTGGAGCAGGCCAAAGTGTCGATCGCCTCGGATACTGCGGGCCGCATCGTGACGGTCGACATAGCCGACAACCAGCTCGTCAAGCAGGGCGACGTGCTGTTCGCCATCGATCCCGAGCCCTACCGGATCGCGCTCGCCCAGGCTGACGCGGCGGTGGCCGGCGCGCGCCTCAACGTCGAGCAGTTGCGCGCCGCCTACAGTCAGTCGATGGCGCAGGAGAAGTCCGACACCAGCGAGGTCGATTTCGCGCAGTCGCAATATGACCGCGCCGCCGATCTCGCCCAGAAGGGCATCAACGCCAAGTCGTCTCTCGATCAGGCCAAGAACGATCTCGACAAGGCCAAGCAGCAGCTGGCGGTCGCCGAACAGGGCATCATCAGCGCCAAGGCAGCACTTGGCGGCAATCCCGACATCGAGACCGACAAGCATCCGACCGTGATGGCCGCACTCGCCGCGCGCGACAAGGCCGCCTATGACCTGGCGCAGACCACCGTCAGGGCACCCGCCGATGGTGTCATCAGCCAGGCCTCGTCGTTCAAAGTCGGCCAATATGTCGGCTCCGGCACGCCGCTGTTCTCGCTGGTCGAGACCGGCGACACCTGGATCGATGCCAATTTCAAGGAAACCCAGCTCACCAACATGAAGCCGGGCCAGAAGGCCGAGATCGTCGTCGACACCTATCCCGGCAAGACCTTCGAGGCGACCGTCAAGGCGATCGGTGCCGGCACAGGCGCCGAGTTCTCGCTGCTGCCGGCCCAGAATGCCACAGGCAACTGGGTCAAGGTCACCCAGCGCATTCCGGTGCGCCTGGAACTGACCGACCCCGACGCCAAGATGGCGCTACGCACCGGCATGAGCGTGACCGCCACCGTCGACACCGGTGTGGCGCGCGGGCTGCCGAAGATCTTCGGCCACGCCACGGCTGGCGAGGCGCAATAGCTGGATTCGTGCGCGGCGGCGGAAGCTGCCTCGCGAATGTTTGTGAAAGGTCTGCCGGGACTGCCGGCATGACAAGCAAAAGACAGGAGACAGGCCGGCGGGGCGAAGGACGAGGATTGCGGCGGCACTGCCAGCCAGCCTCGACATTCGGCATCGGACCCTCGGTCCACAGGGTTCCGGGCGGCTGGCGCCCGCGAAATTCGAGACGCTCTGGTCGATGTAACCCCCACATCGATGGTCGCGTCCCACCGCGATGAGGGTCTCTCGACACGGGAAGGCCTCGCCGCCCGGAAACCTTGTCTAACACGTTTTTGCTACACTGGAAGTTCCGCATCATGAGCACCCCAGAAGCCTTCAAGGAAGTGCCGCACCGCGGTCTGATCACGGTTGCGCTCATGCTGGCGACGGTCATGCAGGCGCTCGACACCACGATCGCCAACGTTGCGCTGCCGACCATGACCGGCGATCTCGGCGCTTCGCCGGACAACATCAACTGGGTGCTGACGTCCTACATCGTGGCCGCCGCGATCATGACGCCGGTCACCGGCTGGCTGGCTGACCGGCTCGGCCGCAAGGAACTGTTCCTGACGGCGGTGGTCGGCTTCACCATCTTCTCCATGCTGTGCGGACTGGCGTGGAGCCTGGAGACGATGGTGTTCTTCCGGCTGATGCAAGGCGTGTTCGGCGCCGCGATCGTGCCGCTGTCGCAGACCTTCCTGCTCGACATCAACCCGAAGGAACGCCACGGTCAGGCGATGGCCATTTGGGGCGCCGGCATCATGCTGGGGCCGATCCTGGGCCCGACGCTCGGCGGCTGGCTGACCGAGAATTTCAACTGGCGCTGGGTGTTCTTCATCAACCTGCCGGTCGGCATCGCCGCCTTCCTTGGCATGGCCGCCTACTTGCCTTCCGTTGCCCGGCGGATACGCAGCTTCGATATCTTTGGTTTCGCCATGATCTCGCTCGGTGTCGGCGCGCTGCAGCTGATGCTCGATCGCGGCGGCGAGGTCGACTGGTTTTCCTCGGTCGAGATCTGGATCGAGCTCGGCCTCTCGCTGACCGGCTTCTGGGTGTTCATCATTCACACGGTGACAGCGGAACATCCCTTCATCGACCCCAAGATCTTCCTCGACCGCAATTTCGTGACCGGGCTGGCGTTCATCTTCGTCATGGGCGTGCTCATCTTGGCCAGCATGTCGCTGCTGCCGCCAATGCTGTCGACCATTTTCGACTATCCGACCATGACCATCGGTGTCGTCATAGGTCCCCGCGGTATCGGCACGATGATTTCGATGCTTTTGGTCGGCCGCATCATGCACATGGTCGATGCCCGCATCCTGGTCGTCATCGGCTTCCTTTTGACCGCGCAGTCGCTCCACACCATGGCGAGTTTCACGCCGCAGATGGACAATTGGCTCATCCTCAGCTCAGGCATCATCCAGGGCCTGGGAATGGGAATGGTGTTCGTGCCGCTGTCGACCGTGGCTTTTGCCACGCTCGATGCACGCTACCGCACCGATGCCACGGCGCTGTTCAGCCTGGTCCGCAATCTCGGTTCGTCGATCGGCGTGTCGGTGGTGACGGTTCTCCTGGTGCGCAACACGCAGGTCAACCACAGCGAGCTCTCGGCCTTCATCAACCCGTTCAATCCCAATCTCTGGACGGCCTCGCCGGCAGCAGCAGGCGGCGATCCGACGGCGCTTTCGGAGATGGACGGACTGGTCAATATACAAGCGATGATGATCTCTTACGTCAATGACTTCAAGCTGCTGATGATGATGACGCTGCTTGCCGTCCCGTTCGTCTTCCTGCTGCGCAAGCCAAAGGCAGGACCGGCCGCCGGCGGCGCACCCGCCGCGCATATGGACTGAGCTCTCAGGTGGCAGCAGTGCGGGAGCGCCTTCGCCCGAAGGTCGTTACTTGCCCAGCACCAGGCTCCAGTAGCGCAGGCTGGAGTCGCGGCCGTCGCGCACATAGGCGAGGCCGAAGCGGGTGAAGCGCGGGTCGAGCATGTTGCGCCGGTGGCCGGGCGAATGCACCCAGATGTCGAACAGTTTCTCAAGGTCGAAGCGGCCTTCGGCGATGTTTTCGGCGGCCGCACCGGCAATGCCGTTGCCCCTGACGCGCGAGGAAAAGCTCTTGCCCCAACCGGTGGTGTGGCTCATGCGGCGCGCCCCTGCCATGTAGCCGGCCTGCTGCAGGGCCGCCTGTTCGAGCTGCGTATCGGGAACCAGCGGACCGAGCCCGGCCGAAGCCCGAATGCCGGCCAGTGTGCCGGTGGCGGAAGAGGAGGCGCCAGCGCCTTCCCCGGTCGGCTGCGAAACGGTGCTGCAGGCCGCGAAGCCGACCAACGCAGCTAGGCCGGCTCCCTTTAGCAGCAGGCGCCTGCTCAGTTTCGATTGGGCTTGGTGATTGTCGATGTTCGCAATGGTCATGCCCGCCTGAGATAAGCGCGATCATGGCTTTTGCCGGGCAGGGTGGTGAAAATCTTGGTTCTAGAGCAATTCCAGGAAATGTGTGAAACGGTTTTCGGTCCGGAGTTGCGTCAAAACAAAGAGATAGAGCGGTTCTGCGTTTCCGTGAACGGTGAACCGCTCTAGGCAGCCGTATCGAGATTTGTTTCCGAGATTGGAGAACGGCCGGTCCGGTCGTCTTCCGTATGCACCCACCACGAGCCAAGCGCATCGATCAGCGGCACGAGCCTGCGGCCAGGCTCCGTAAGGTCGTAGTCGACGCGCAGCGGATAGCCCGGATGCGCTGTCCGCCGCACGATGCCGGCGTCCTCCAGCTTGCGCAGCTCCAACGCCAGGATGCGGTGCGACACGGTCGGATTGTCGCGCCTCAAGTCGCTGAAGCGTTTGGTGCCGTCCTTCAGATAATAGAGCAGCAAGGTCGGCCAGCGGCCGCTGAGCACGCGCATGGTCTCTTCGATCGGGCAGCGCGAGACGACGTCTTTCATGGGGGGCCTGTGGCGGGCTGGTTACAGAATAGTGCGTAATTTACATGGGGCTGCCAGCGTTTAGGGTCAAGTTTCGCTGCGCAGCGAAATCCCCTAAATGATGGAAGAAACAACAATGGAACCTATCCTCCTTTACGGCTTCCCGGCGGGAAGTTCGATGGGGCTCGTCGCTGCGTTTGAACGCGTCGGGCAACCCTACCGGCTGTGTCGCGTCGACATGCTGGCCGAGATGAAAAACGATGCCTACGCCAGCATCAACGGCCGGCAGGAAACGCCGGTCCTGATCACCGACGAAGGCAAGGTGCTCACCGAAACAATGGCCGTTGCCGCATGGCTTGAAGCCCGCGACAGTGAGCGCCGCATCAGCTTCGAGCCGCACACACGCCGGAAGCCGACCGCATGCACCAGCTCATGGCTTTCGTGAACACCGGCTTCACCGCCGCATTCAGCCCGCTCTGGGTGGCGCTGGAAATGGCGTCGCCCGATCCGGTGCTGCAGGCGACCTTGCGCGATTTCGGCCGCAAGGCGGTGACCGAGCGCCACGACCGGCTAGAGGCCATGATCACCGATACCGACTACCTGGTCGGCGACCGGTTGACGCTGGCCGACACCACGCTGATCGGCGTGGCGCGTTGGGCCGAGTACCACGAGGCGATCGACGGTGCCGCCTATCCGAAGCTCGCCGCCTTGCGCCGCCGCATCGAGGCCGATCCGGCCGTACGATACGCTCAAGCCGTCGAGGATGGCGAAAAGCCTGTCGGCTCGGGCGCCTGCCTGGGGCATGTCCCCCTGGCCGAGGTGATCGAACGCTTCGCGGCCTAGAACCGTCAGCCGGGCGGCGTCGGCGCTTGGCGCCGCCCCTCCGACAACCGCCTGTAAGGCGGCATCCGGGCAGCGCGTTGAAATCGCTACCCGCGCGGCGCGAAATATTCGCTCATTTCGCGAGCGTGATGAGGCGGCCGGCATACATCTCGCGATCTCCGAGCAGGGCCGCACAGTCCGTTCTGACGGAGGAGTTTCCCGTCATCTGCACGGTCTTGCCGACAAGCCTCAGACAGTCGCCCTGGCCGCTCATGTCGGAGTTTCCGGCATAGGAAATGGGCGCGTCGGGCGCATAGACGAATCCGCTGATTATGGAATTTGCGGCGCCATTCAGCGTCAGGGCGGAGGTGTTCCCGTGGTCCTGGAAAATGGTGATGCCGGCATAGGGGCCGCTGGTCGGCGGGGAAAGGTTCACCTGCTCATTGGCGTTTATGTAGATCTGCGCGCCCTCCATGAGGAACAGGATCACGCCCTGGCCGGTCAGGCTGCCGTTGCCCCCTGGCTTTATGGTGGTGCCGCGCAGGATGTAGGCGCCCGGGTCCAGCGTGATGTTTCCCGACAATGTCTTGTCGCAATAGGTGCCGGGCGACAGCGTGTAGGTTTTGCCATTCGGGACGGGCAGGCACAATGTGTAGGGGGGAGGGACGACGTCGGCCAGAGGATCGATGGACGCATATTGATCTTCGAGCGGCGTTCCGCAGGTGAGACTGGCGTTGGGCAGCGAAAGCCCGGAAGTGCCGCCGACGGTCGAGACGCAACCCGCAGAAACCAGCGCGGAACCGCCTCTGTTGACGGAATCGGACGCATCCGAGTTTGACGCGATCACGCAGCTGCTCATCGAGACATTGGTCGAGCCCTGCAGGTTCACGGCGGCGGATGCATGCGGATCGAGCGCCAGCACGCAGGCCTGCGCGCCGGGCTCTATCTTGACCGAGGCCGAGCGGTGCGCCTGCCAGGAGGCCGAGCCGCTGATGAAGCCTGGGCGGCTGATGCTGGACGAAAGCGAGATGTAATAAGCGCCCGAGCCCCCGCTGGCGGTTGCTGAAAAGGCCGAGACGCTGCCCGAATATTTCTCCTGGTCGACGTCGCGCAGGTTGGCCGCGAAGAATGTCAGCCCTAGCTCCTGGACTTCGCCAGCCGTCATGTCGGGAGAGTACTTCGTGCCGACGGCAAGCCCAGCCGCGTCCAGCGAGTTCTGCAACTGCGCGGCGTCGTCGCTCGTGCCCACGAGATCGATGGCGCCGGCCACGCCAATCATGACCGGCAGCATCGCTATCGCGGTCGCTATGGCAAAGTTGCCGCGCTCCGATAACCAGAAGCCTCTGAACGTGAACATTGCCCCTTGCCCAAGCTTGCCTGCCTTATGTGGTACGCTAGGGGAATCTACGGTCCATTTAAGAAAACACTAAAATGCCGAATGCTAAAATGCCGCTCAATGGTTGACCAAAAAAGGCCTGCCAGCACGGTCAAGCGACAAGAGCCGAACAGCGCGCTGCCGCTTTTGAGCAGCGGAACCATCCGTTCATCGCTTGGCGGTTTCCGATCTCAGCGTTGTGCGTCGGTCGCCATCCTGAGCGCCAGCGCTGCCAGCACGGTGCCCATCATCCAGCGTTGGACGACCAGCCATAGCGGCCGTCCGGCGAGGAAGGTGGCGATAGAGCCGGCTGTCACCGCGATGATGGCGTTGACGGTGAGGCTGATCGAAATCTGCGTGACGCCGAGCACCAGCAGCTGCGACAGCACATGGCCCTTGCCGGGATTGATGAACTGCGGCAGCAACGACAGGTAAAGCACCGCCACTTTCGGGTTGAGGAGATTGGTCATCAGCCCCATGGCGAACAGCTTGCGCGGCCTGTCCTTCGGCAGTTCGCGCACCTGGAACGGCGAGCGCCCGCCGGGCCTCACCGCCTGCCAGGCAAGCCACAGCAGATAGAGCGCGCCGGCAAGGCGCAGCGCGTCATAGGCGAAGGGCACGGCAAGCAACAGCGCGGTGATGCCGAAGGCGGCGGACAGCACATAGAACAGGAAGCCGAGCGCCACGCCGCCAAGCGAGATCAGCCCGGCCTTTGGTCCTTGCGAGAGCGAGCGCGAGATCAGGTAGATCATATTCGGCCCGGGCGTCAGCACCATGCCGAGGCAGACCAGCGCAAAGGCAAGATGATTGGCGGCGTCGGGCATCAGGGGCGTCTCCGGGTGGTGGCGGGAACACTCACCATGTGCCTTCAACAACCGCAAGGGCATGATGAGAGGGAGTGGTTGCGCCAGCGCTGACAATTGGCGAAAGCGGCGAAGCCGCCTCTAACTGACCACGCGCAGGTTCGACAGCTCGTTGGCGATTTCCTTGAAATTGTCCGACAGCGTGGCGCCGGTCGCATTCCAGAACAGCTTGGCCGGCTTGCTGGCGTCTGTCGGGTCCTTGCGGAAGCGCGAGTCGGACGAGCAGGTCTTCAGCGCTTCCATCGCCTTGACGTCGCCGGCGTCCGTCGACGACATGTCGAGCGCAACCGTCATCACCATGATGTTGGCCGCCTTGGCGTTGTTGCACAGCGTCGCCATCTGCTCGTTGAGCGCTTTGGTGTAATTGCTCGAAGTGTAGTTGAACTGGCCAACGTCGCTCGACGTGCCGCCGAACAGCCGGGTCACCGCCGTGCCGTAATAGGCGAGGCCGGTATAGCCATAGGCGGCATAGGTCGACTTGTTGCCGGCCGGATCGCTGCTTACCGTCGAATAGGTGTTCTCACCGTCGGTGAGCACGATGACGACCTTGTCGTTGCCGCGCTCCGTCTCCAGCCGCCCTTCGGTGAAGGGTTCGGTGCTCGACACGGTGCGCCAGCCCCAGGCCATGCCTTCCGGCACGTTGGTGTTGCCGTTGGGCGCCATCAGGTCGATCGCCGCCTTGATCGCCGTCAGCCCTTCCGGCTTGGTGACGTCGGTCAGCGGCGTGATCGGCGTTGTAGTGCAGCTGTAATTGGGGCCGGCGCCCTTCGACAGCACCGGCGCATCGATCGGCCGCGGCTGGAAATACTTGGCCATGTTGGACTGCCGCGTCTTGCCGGTGGTGCTTGTCGGATCGTCGTTCCACCAGCTGTTTGCAGCGCCATAGGTGACAGGCTTCGCCTCATCCGGATCCTGCGTCAGGTACCAATGGTTGCCCGGCTCGTCCGGAGCGAACATCGGCACGAACATGGTGGCCGGATCGCCGACGCTCGTGCCGGTGTTGTTGGGGCCGCCGGAGGCCGGCTCGTCATTGACATTGTAAGGGTAGGGCCGGACCTCGACGCAGCCCTGCCAGATGGCGAACGGGCCGTAAGTGTCGTTGTAGTCGTATTCATCGTGGCTGCGCTTGCAGGTGTGGTTCGACCGGTACTCGTCGCAGACGACACGCTTGCTGCCGACGACGCGCTCGTGGCTGGTCACCACCTTCATGTCGCGGTAGAGCGAGAACCGGGTCAGCATCTGACCTTCTTCCTCGCCCCAGCCGGCGCCCTTCTTGTACCAGATACCGTTGATCTTCTGGGCATATTTGTCCGCGGCATTGAGCGTCGACCAGTCGAAATTCTCGTTGTGGACCGGCGACAGCCCATAGGCGTCGATCCACGAGGCATTGTCGTTGTCCGGCCCGACATTGACCGAGGCGGCGAAGGGCACGAGACTGAACTGGACCGGCTTGTCGATCTGCTTGATCGCTGCCGCCTGCAAGGCCAGCGTGTCGACGAGCTGCTTTGCGGCCTGCTTGAGCAGATCGATGCGCTTTTGCCCCGAACCGGTGCCGGCCGTGCTCATCGAGCCGGAATTGTCGAGCACCATGGCGACTTCCAGCGTGTTCTTCAGCCGGACCTCCGAGCAGACGGAATAGTCGACATCGGTGGAGGTTTTGCCGATCAGCATCGCCGCCGCCGGAAGAAAATGGGGTTTGTACACCAGCGCCGCGCAGAGCTTCACCAGGCCGCCGCCGGTCGTGCTGCTGGGCAGCGTGACGTCGAGTGTCGTGTTGGCCGGATCGACACTGCCGAGGTTGGCCCTGAAGAAGTCCAGCGCATAAACCTTCAACTGGTCGTCGGTGGCGCCTTCGGCGAGGCGGCGGGCGGTGGCGAAGTTGGCGGCGTCGAGCGCGTTCACCACCCTCTGCTTTTCGTTGGTCATGCCCGCAAAGTCGACGGCCAACGCCACGCCGCCCATCAACGGCACCATGGCGAGCACGGTCATGAGGGCATAGTTGCCGCGCCGGTCGCGGCAGAAGTCACGCCAGAGTTCACGCATTTTATGTAAGGAGCCCTTGCTTTGATGGCCAGCCGATCAGCTGACGATGCGTAGGTTCGACAGTTCGTCGGCGATTTCCTTGAAGCTCTGAGACAAGGTGGCTCCTGTCGCATTCCAATATAGCTTGGCCGGCTTGGTGGTATCGGTCGGGTCTTTGCGGAACCGCGAGTCTGATGCACAGGCCTTGAGCGCCGTAATCGCCTTTTTTTCGCTCGCCTTTGATTCGACGAGGTCGAGCGAGACGGTCATGACGAGAATGTTCGAGGCCTTCGCATTGGCGCAAAGCGTCTGCATCTGCTCGTCCAGGGCTGCCGTATAGTTGGAATCCGTATACGTAGTCTTCCCAACGTCGGTGCTGGTGTTCATGAACAACCGCGTCACGCTTCCCGATCCGGGATATGTTAGCCCGGTGAAGCCGTAAGCGGCATAGGTCGACTCGTTGTTGGCATAAAGACTGTCGCTGATGGCGCTGTATGTGTTGGCGCCGTCAGTCAGCACGATCACCACCTTGTCATTACCTTTTTCGGTGTTTGGCCGGCCTTCCGTAAAGGGCTCGTTGCTCGAAACGGCTCGCCAGCCCCAGGCAAGGCCTTCCGGGACGTTGGTATTGCCGGTCGGCGCCATGGCGTCGATAGCGTCATCAAGTTGCTTTTTCTCGGCGGCTACGGTGACGTCCTTCAGCGGCGTGATCGGATTGGTCGTGCAAGCCGCGTTCGGACCGTCGCCCGACGAAGCAGAGGCAGAACCATAAGGCTTGATCAGGAAATATTTTCGCATGTCCGACTGCCGCTGCCTGGCCGTCGGGTTGGCTGGGTCGTAAGGCCAGTCGGCCCACCAATTGTTGCTGTAGCCGTAAGACACGCTGCTGACATCGTTGGTGTCGTCGCGGTTGAAATCGCGCCAGAGAGTCCCGGCCTCATCCGGCGCGAACATCGGCACGAACAAAGTTGCCGGATTGGCGGTATCCGGCGTCGTATCGTCATCATTGTAAGGATACGGCCTCGCTTCCACGCAGCCTTGCCAACTGGCATAGCGGCTGGTCGTGTAGATATACTGCGGATCGGTCCAATGGCCCTCGGTACATTTGTTTTTCTTGTTGTAAACACCGCATATGTACTGCTGGGAGTTGGGCACCTCCTCGCGGCCAGACTCGACGGTCATGTCGGCGTAGAGGCTGAAACGGGTCAGAGGCTCGTCCTTGCCGTCCCCCCAGCCATCCCCGCGCTTGTACCAGACGCCATTGCTTTTTTCGGCATACTTATTCGAATCGTTGCTGGAGGTCATCTTCGTCCAGTCGAAATCTTCGTGCTGGATTGGCGAGATGCCGTCCTGGTCCATCCAGCTATCCCCATCATGCGTCGGGCCGACATTGACCGAGGCTGAGAAAGGCACCACAGAGAACTGCACAGGTTTCGTGACCTGCTTCATCTGCTGGGCCTGCAGTGCAAGCGAATCGATCAGCTGCTTGGAGGCCGCCTTTAGCAGATCTATGCGTTTCTGCCCGGTGCCGGACCCAAGTGTGCTCATCGAGCCGGAATTGTCGAGCACCAACGCAACCTCTAGCGTGTTTTTGAGTCGAACTTCCGACCTTGCGGTAATGTTGACCTCGGTGTTGCTCGAAGCTTTGCCGATCAGCATCGCGGCCGCAGGCAGGAAGTATGGATGATACTTCAGGGCAGCCTGAAGGACGAGCGTGCCGCCGCCGGTGTTGGTGCTGGGCAGCGTGACGGTCAGCGTCGTATTGGTGGGCTTGACGTGGTTCAGATTGGCTTCGAAGAAGCTCTTGGCGTAGGCCTTGACGGCATCATCGGTCGCGCCGGAGACGATCTGCCGGGCCGTGGCAATACCGGCCGCGTCGAGCGCGTTCATCGTCTCCTGCCGCTGCCGCACCAGTTCCGCATAGTCGACGGCGAGCGCTACGCCGCCCATCAGCGGCACCATGGTGATGACGGTCATCAAGGCATAATTGCCGCGCCTGTCGCGCACAAACCTGCGGAACATTGTCTTTAGCTCCCGCTAATATACGACCATAGTCGCAATCGATCTACGACCATGGTCACAGATCGTTAAATTTCACGTTGCTCGAAAGCATCAAGGTCGCGCCGCCTTTTTGACTGCGCGTTAACCCTGTGGTGCCGGATCAGCCTTCGAGGCGGTGATGCCGCGCCCCTGACCGCCAGCCCCACCGCCGATGGCGAAAGCTGATGACAGGACGGAGCGCTTCCGCTAATGCGGGACCGGCTGCGGCGGACCGTCGGCGGCGGCCATCGCAACGAACGACTGGGAAAACGGCATGGCGGATTCGCCCGACATCATCGGCTCGCTCGCGGATTTGTCGGCGGCCTATGCGGCCATCCTCTGCGACGTCTGGGGCGTGGTGCACAATGGCGAATGGCATTTCCCGGCTGCGGCCGCGGCGCTGGCCGCGGCGCGCGCGGCGAAGCTGCCGGTCGTGCTGATCACCAATTCTCCGCGCCGCAGCGCCGACGTGGTGGCGCAGATGAACGCGATAGGTGTCCCGCAGACCGCCTATGACCGCGTCGTCACCTCCGGCGACGTCACCCGCGACCTGATCGCCGAGGGTCCCAGAAAGATCTTTCATATCGGCGCCGACCGCGATTTCACCCTATATGACGGCCTCGACGTCGATCTTGTCGAGGAGTTCGAGGCCTCCGGCGTGGTCTGCACCGGCCTGTTCGACGACGAGGTGGAGAAGCCCGAGGACTACGCCGAGCTGCTGCGACGGCTGCGGGCCAGGAACCTGCCTTTCATCTGCGCCAATCCCGACATCATGGTCGAGCGCGGCGAGCGCATGATCTGGTGTGCCGGCGCGCTGGCCCGCGACTATGCCCAGCTCGGCGGACGCACGCTGATCGCCGGCAAACCCTACGCGCCGGTCTATGACGTCGCGATGCGCGAGGTCGCCCACATGCTCGGCCATCCCGTCGAGCGCTCCCAGGTGCTGGCCATTGGCGACGGCATGATGACCGACATAAAGGGCGCGGCCGACAACGGTTTCGACGTGCTCTATGTCTCCGGTGGCATCCATGCGCGCGACTATGGCGATCCGCTGCAGCCAGATCCCGCCAGGCTCGCGGCCTTTCTCGAAAAGCATGGCTATCGGCCTGTCGCGGTCATTCCGAGACTGCAGTAGGGGAGAAGGATCGCCCCGATGACGGAAGCCTCAAGATGACCGAAGCCTTCGAACGCGTTTCCGCAACATCGCCGCTGCCGGCTCATTTGCGTGGCGGCGTGGTGGCGATCGGCAATTTCGACGGCGTCCATCGCGGTCACCAGGCGGTGCTTGACCGCGCGCTCGCCGAAGCGCGGCGGCGCGGCGCGCCGCCTTTGGTGCTGAGCTTCGAGCCGCATCCGCGAAAGGTGTTCAGGCCCGATATCCCGCTGTTCGTGCTGACGCCGCCGCCGATGAAGGCGCGGCTCCTGTCGCATCTGGGCTTCGCCGCTCTGGTCGAACAGCCGTTCACGCGCGAGTTTGCTTCGCTGTCGGCAGAAGCCTTCGTGACCGGTATTCTGGAAGAAAACCTCGGCATAACCCATGCCGTCACCGGCTTCGACTTCCACTTCGGCAAGGACCGCCAGGGCGGCCCCGCCTTCCTGATGGCCGCCGGTGAGCGCCATGGTTTTGGCGTTACGCTGGTCGATGCGTTTCGCGACGAGGGCGCCGAGGTGGTGTCGTCGAGCCGCATCCGCGCTCTCCTGTGCGAGGGCGCTGTCGCCGAGGCAGCAGGCCTGCTCGGCTATCGCTTCACCGTCGAGAGCGAAGTGATCGGTGGCCAGCGGCTCGGCCGGACGCTGGGCTTCCCGACAGCCAATATGAGGCTTTCGCCGGAAGCCACTCTGAAGGAAGGCATTTATGCCGTCCGCTTCCGCCGTGCCGACGGTTCGCTGCATGACGGCGTCGCCAGCTTCGGCCGCCGGCCGACTGTCGACGACAATGGCGCGCCGCTGCTGGAAACCTTTGTCTTCGATTTCTCCGGCGATCTCTATGGCGAGACCTGCGAGGTGTCGTTCTTCAGCTTCCTGCGCACAGAGGTGAAGTTCGACGGGCTCGACGCGCTGGTCGTGCAGATGAAGCGCGACGAGGCCGAGGCGAGGGCGCTGCTTGCCGGCGTCAGGCCGCTTTCGGAGCTGGATAGCGCGATCGCTTTTTGACGGTTTTCAAGACTCGCGGTCGAAAACAGCCGAGAAATACGACGGACTGTGAAGCGGTTCATTGAGGGCCGCCGTCAACGCGCCCAATGCTCCTTGATGAAAATCCACACTTTTGTGTGGAGCGCGGTGCTGCTTTGCTCCGGTATGTTCATCCTGTGCGATGGCTTAAGCGCGCATTGGGGCAAGACCGGCAACAACCGCAGCCTGACCATCGTCATGGCGTTGCGCCATTGTCCTACTCGGCCTTCGCTTTCATCGACACGCGCATGAACCTGGCGGTGACGGGAGCACTGGTCAACACCATCGTCGTGGTCGGCGCCCCGCTTGTCGTCGTCCTTATCTTCAAGGAGGAACTCTCCTCGATGCAATATCTTGGGATCGCGCTGGCCGTCATTTCGATGACGCTGCTCAATCTGGCGTGACCTACCTCTTCAGCGCCAGACCGATGGCAATGAAGCTCCAGCCCTGGAAGACGAGATCGATGGCCAGGAACATGCCGAGCACCCAGAGGCTGTTGACCGGCCAGCCCATGGCAATGACCAGACCCGCCAGCGCGCTGATGACGCCGGCCGCGACCAGCCATCCCCAACCTCTCTCCGGCCGGTGGTTGTAGCCGACCCAGGCCCTGAGCACACCCGATGCGACGAGCGCGATCGCCAGCAAGAAGGTCAGCACCGTCGAACCTAAAATCGGATTGTCGAAGGCGAAAAAGCCGGCAACCGCATAGAGCAGGCCGCTGAGCAGCCAGTAGAAGAAACGGCCCCAGGTCTTGACGCCGAACGCATGGATGATCTCGATCGCGCCGCCCAACAGCATCAACCATCCCACGACATAGACCGAAGCAACGGTGGCGATGAACAGATTACCGAAGGCGATGCCGCCGAAGATCAGCAGCAAGACGCCCAGCGCCACGAACCACCCCCATTTGTCCCGCGTCCGGCCAATCGCGTCTTTCAGGGCATCGCCTTGCAAGGTCATGGCTGCATCTCCTCGGGGGACTCGCCGCGCATCAAGCTGCGTGGAGGTTAACGCCGATGACCTTGCCCGTCTAGCGAGCAGGCTGCCGGCGGCCACACCCAACCATGTTGCATGGGGTCGTTTGTCGAGGGGCCGACCGCTCGTAGCTCAACCGGTGGGTTTACATCGGCAGCCGGGCCCCTAGTTTTAGAGTTCCGTACCGCGCACCTTAGTGCGTGGATGTTCGAAAAACGGGACCGTGAAACTCTGGCCGGTCCCTCAAAAACTCCCAAAAGGACGACTGCCATGACACAG
The DNA here is from genome assembly GCF_057784325.1 of Mesorhizobium sp. CNPSo 4689. Taxonomy (NCBI): domain Bacteria; kingdom Pseudomonadati; phylum Pseudomonadota; class Alphaproteobacteria; order Hyphomicrobiales; family Phyllobacteriaceae; genus Mesorhizobium; species Mesorhizobium sp. CNPSo 4689. The sequence goes on along the minus strand of NZ_JBWLUZ010000017.1, from coordinate 75,986 downwards.
GCCAAGAATGGCGACACCGTGCGCATCAATTATACTGGACGTCTGGCCGACGGCACTCAATTCGATGCTTCCGGCGGCGAACCGCTGCAATTCACACTAGGTGAAGGGCAAGTGATCCCCGGCCTTGAAACCCATGTCGAGGGCATGGAGGTCGGCGCGAAAAGCACGGTCACCGTTCCCGCCGAAGCAGCCTATGGCCCCCACCGCCCTGAAGCGGTCATGACCATCGACCGCGCCCGCGTGCCGGACAACATCAATGTCGATATCGGTACTCGATTGCAGGTCAGGACCCGCGAGGGGCGCCCCATGCCGGTAACGGTCGTCGGCGTGAACGACGCCAGCGTCAAGCTCGACGGCAATCATCCGTTGGCCGGAAAGGATCTGGTGTTCGACGTTGAGCTGGTCGAGATCGTTCAGGCGGCGTAGGGCATCCATGCGGCCAAGGCCGTGGTGACTATGATTTCAGGTGACGGCCCGCCGCCGTCCCATGACGAGTAACCGACTATTTGACTTTCAGCGCGTCCAGCCACTGGGTGACGCGCTCGATAGTCTGGCGCTCTTGGGGCGCCTGCATGGAGAACCCTTCCATCAGGCGCGCCTGAGGTGCGTGGCTGGCCAGAACGGCCTGGCTGTTGCCGAGTCCGAAGCCGCCATGCGTGATAAACGGAATGATGGTCTTACCCGCAAGGTCGTGGACTGCCAGGAAAGTGCGGATTACGGGCGGCGCGGTTTCGCCCCAGATGGGGAACCCCAGGAACACCGTCGCATAGGATGCGGTGTTCGGAAGCTGCTCCTTGAGCGGCGGCCGGTCGCCGCGATCGCGCTCCTGCCGCGCCTGCTCGACAGTTTCGAAATAATCGGCCGGGTAGGGTCTCGCCGGCGCGATCTCGAAGAGATCGGCCGGCAGCGCCCGGCTGAGCTGTCCGGCGATGACACGGGTGTTGCCGCTCCGCGAAAAGAACGCCACCAGCGACTTGCCGTCCGAGCGGGGCGCCGCTCCGGTCTGCGTGACCGATGCGCTTCCGGCAGCGAGCGGCAGCAGCAGGGATGACATGAGGATTTTCCGCCTCGTCGGCTTTTGAGCATCGGTCATGGTGCAGATCCCGATCAGAGCCCGGTCATCTTGAGCGCGGCTTCGGGCAGGCGTTCGCCTTGGACCTCGATCTTCGCCAGGGCGTCGGCGAGTTCCTGCAGATCCTGCACGGTCAGCGTCACGTCGACCGCGCCAAGGTTCTCCTCAAGACGGTGACGTTTGGTGGTACCCGGAATCGGCACGATCCAGGGCTTCTGCGCGAGCAGCCAGGCGAGTGCGACCTGGGCGGGCGTCGCGCCTTTGTGCTCGGCCACGCCTTTCACGACATCGACCAGGGCCATGTTGGCCTTGCGCGCCTCCGGCGAGAAGCGTGGCACGTTGCGGAAGTCGGCCGGGTCGAACTTGGTATTCTCGTCGATCTTGCCGGTCAGGAACCCCGCGCCCAATGGGCTGAACGGCACGAAACCGATGCCAAGCTCGTCACAGACCGGCAACAATTCCGCTTCGACGCCCCGGTAGAATAGCGAGTACTCGTTCTGCACCGCTGTGACCGGCTGGACTGCGTGCGCGCGGCGGATGGTCTGGACGCCCGCTTCAGAAAGCCCCCAATTGTTGACCTTGCCCTGGGCGATCAGGTCCTTGATAGCGCCGGCGACGTCCTCGATCGGAACGTTCGGATCGACCCTGTGCTGGTAGAACAGGTCGATACGGTCGGTTTTCAAGCGCTTGAGGCTAGCGTCCGCGACACGCTTGATGTGCTCGGGCCGGCTGTTGGTACCGCCGGTGGGGGCACCGGTCTCAAGATCGATATCAAACCCGAATTTTGTGGCAATGACGACCTGGTCGCGGATCGGCGAGAGCGCCTCGCCGAGGAGCTCCTCATTGGCGAAAGGCCCATAGGCCTCGGCCGTGTCGAACAGCGTCACGCCCCGCTCGTGCGCGAGGCGCACGAGCCCGATCATCTCCGCCTTGTTGGCTGGCGGCCCGTAAGCGGAGGTCATGCTCATGCAACCCAGGCCGACGGCGGAGACCTGCAGGTCTCCAAGTGTTCTAGTTTTCATGACGAACTTCCATGCGATCGTGGTGTGAGACTGTCGGCTCAGCTCTTTTCCGGCGCTTCGACGCCTGAATAGATCAGCACGGCGTCGGGAAGGCGCGCGCCCTGAACCTGGATTGCGCCGGCCGCGGCGTTGAGTTCCGCAAGCTCCTCGGGCGTGAACTGGACCGAAGCCGCGCCGATATTTTCGAGCAGGTGCGGCATCTGGGTCGTCCCGGGTATGGGAACGATCCACGGCTTCTGCGCCATCAGCCAGGCGAGCGCGATCTGCGCGGCAGTAGCTTGCTTGCGCTTGGCCCAGCTCTTGACCAGCTCGACGAGCGCCAGATTGTGTGGCAGGTTCTCCGCCGAGAACCGGCCCTCGATCTTGCGGATATCGCCCTCCGCGAACCGCGTCCTGGCGTCGATGGCACTGGTCAGGAAGCCTACGCCAAGTGGACTCCATGGGACGAAGCCGATGCCCAGTTCTTCGCAGAGCGGAAGCACTTCGCTTTCCGGCCCGCGCCATAGCATTGAGTATTCACTCTGGACGGCGGTGACCGGCAATGCGGCGTGGGCGCGGCGGAGGGTGTTCAGTCCCATCTCGGACAGCCCCCAGTGCGTGACCTTGCCCTGGTCCATGAGATCCTTGACAGCGCCGGCGACGTCTTCGATCGGCACGTCCGGGTCGACCCGATGCTGGTAGAGCAGGTCAACGCGATCGGTGCGCAGGCGCTTGAGCATGCCCTCGACCGCCAGCTTTATGCGGTCCGGGGGTCGGCTGTTCAGCCCCGGGCGCCGCTCGCCCGTTTCCAGGTCGATGTTCCAACCAAACTTCGAGGTGATCACGACGCGGTCGCGAAACGGCGCTACTCCCTCGCCAAGGATCCGCTCGACCTCATGCGGGCCGTAGGCCTCGGCGGCGTCGAAGAAAGTGACACCTCGATCGAACGCGGTTCGGATAATATTGATCATCTCGGGTCGGGTCGGGATCGTCGTCTGATAGGTCCGGCTCATGTTCTGGACGCCGATGCCGAGGCTGGAGACTTCCAGCCAGCCCAGCTTCCGCCGCCCGCTCAGTGCCGCGGTGCTGTTGACGCCTGTCGCTTGAGCGCTCTCCTGGGCTGGCGCCTGAGAACCGCTGGCCAAGAGAAGCGGCGTCGCCGCGAAACTTCCCGCCGCGCCCAGAAAGCCACGGCGCCCCATCCTCAAAATCCCTTCATCTGCCATGCCTGGTCTCCTTCTCCGTTGATGCTGCGAAGAAGATAGGGGATGCGGCATCATGCGATAACCTGCTATAATCCGCATGAGCCTGTTAGCTGGACTAACAAATACATCATGCAGAATTTCAACGATCTCGCCGCATTTGCGACCGTCGCCCGGGAACGGAGCTTCACGCGTGCGGCAGCCAGGTTGGGGGTGTCGCCCTCGGCACTCAGTCAGACCATCCGCAACCTTGAGGAGCGGGTCGGGCTCAGGCTTCTGACCCGGACCACGCGCAGCGTGGCACCGACCGAAGCCGGTGATCGCCTTTTGCGCACCGTGGGCCCGAGGTTCGAGGAAATCGAGGCAGAACTGGCCACCTTGAACGCGCTGCGCGAGAAACCGGCCGGGACAGTCCGCATCACCACCGGTGAGCACCCGGCGATTTCCGTACTGCAGCCCGCCCTCAAGCGCTTCCTGCCGGACTATCCCGACGTCCAGGTTGAAATCATCGTCGACTACGGCCTGACGGATATCGTCGCCGAAGGCTATGATGCCGGCGTCCGCATGGGCGAGCAGGTGGCGAAGGACATGGTGGCAGTCCGTATCGGGCCGGACATTCGCATGGCCGTGGTCGGTTCGCGAGAATACTTCGAACGCTTCCCGGTTCCGCAAACCCCGCAGGACCTCACCGCGCACAAATGCATCAACATGCGGCTGCCGACTTACGGCGGGCTGTTCCCGTGGGGTCTCGAGAAAGACGGCCGCGAGGTGAAGGTGCGGGGCGACGGCCAGCTGGTCTTCAACAATCTTGGCATGCGCTTGAGTTCGGCGCTGGACGGGTTGGGGGTCGCCTACATGCCTGAGGACCAGGTGCTTCCGTACGTTGCGGAGGGGCGGCTTATCCGGGTGCTGGAGGAATGGTGCCCGTACTTCCCCGGCTATCATCTGTACTATCCAAGCCGGCGTCACACGTCGCCGGCTCTATCCCTATTGATAGACGTCCTGCGTCACCGGGGCAGCTGATCAAGTGCTGCGTTGTCCGGCTGCAGCCAATGCGTGCTGCGATCACGGCGCCTCGTTCAATTGGCTGCAATGTCAAAACATTCCGGTCCGATGTTACGGATATTAAGCCAAAGTTTACCGAACCGGCGCCATGGCTTGAACGCTGCCGGGTGTTCTCTCCAGTGTGTTTCGCGTATGGGGTGATGATGCGTATTGTCCGGGCGATTCCGCTTTTTCTGGCCACCTTGTTGGCTGTGCCCACTGCCAAGGCGGGCGAGGGCGCCTTCGGCTGGCTCTCCGGCGACTGGTACCTGACGCTCGGCGCCACGGGCCTGGTCGCGCCGGATTTCGAGGGCGGCAAAAAATACATGCTCAGCGCCCAGCCGATCATCTCGCTCGGCAAGGCCGGCCCCCAGGCTCGCTTCACCTCGCGCAACGACAACATCTCGCTGGCGCTGATCGACGATGGCAGCGTGCGGGCCGGCCTGACCGGAAAAATCCTGTTTTCCCGCGACAGCGACGATGAGCTGAAAGGCCTCGACCCCGTGCGCTGGGGTGGCGAGGCCGGCGGCTTCTTCGAATTCTATCCGCTGGACTGGGTACGCGCCCGAGCCGAGCTCAGGCACGGCATCCGCGCGCACAACGGCTTTGTCGCCGACATCGCCGCCGACGCCTTTTATGATGTAACGCCCACAGTCCGCATTTCGGGCGGGCCACGCATTTCCTTCGCCTCGGCGGACTATTTCGACGCATATTACGGCGTCAACGCCACGGAGGCGGCGGCGTCGGGCTTGAGCGAATACCATCCAGGCGGCGGTCTGAAGTCGACCGGTCTGGGCGGCGCGGTGACCTGGAAGGTGACCGAGCCGATGACGGCCAGCCTGTTCGGCGAATATTCGCGCCTGATGGGCCCGGCGGCCGATTCCAGCCTGGTCAAGGAGCGCGGCGACCGCAACCAGTTCACGGTCGGCGTGTCGACCACCTATCGCTTCGACTTTTCGATGTAGCGATTTGAACTGCGTGCTTTATTCCTGACGCCTAATCCGCTAAAAGCCCGGCCATGACGAGCTTTTCGCGCTTTTTTGCGATCGCGATACGAATTACGAGCCCGGTGTTCCGGGTGGCCTGAGAGCCGCCGGAGCCGCCGGGAATGTTGCGCGCGGCCTCTCGCGCTTTTCCAGATCATCAACGCATGTCGCCCAAAAGTGGGTCCGGTTTTGGGAAAACGATATGCGTCAAAGCGAAGACTTCAACGCCCGAGCTCCTTTTGCCGCCGGGCAGTGCACATGGCAGATCGATGACCGACACCCCAATGACCGATACCGCTGAAACGATCGACTATTCCAAGACGCTTTACCTGCCGCAGACGGATTTCCCGATGCGCGCCGGCTTGCCCGAAAAAGAGCCGCTGCTGGTCAAGCGCTGGCAGGACATGGACCTCTACACCAAGCTAAGGCAGGACGCCGCCGGCCGCACCAAATACGTGCTGCACGACGGCCCGCCCTATGCCAACGGCAACATCCATATCGGCCATGCGCTGAACAAGATCCTCAAGGACGTCATCACCCGCTCGTTCCAGATGCGCGGCTACGACTCGAACTATGTGCCCGGCTGGGACTGTCACGGCCTGCCGATCGAATGGAAGATCGAGGAGCAGTACCGCGCCAAGGGCAAGAACAAGGACGAGGTGCCGGTCAACGAATTCCGCAAGGAATGCCGGGAATTCGCCGCGCACTGGATCTCGGTGCAGGGCGGCGAGTTCCAGCGGCTCGGCGTCGTCGGTGACTTCAAGAACCCCTATACGACGATGGCTTTCCATGCCGAGGCGCGCATCGCCGGCGAATTGTTGAAGTTCGCCATGTCGGGCCAGCTCTACCGCGGCTCCAAGCCGGTGATGTGGAGCGTGGTCGAGCGCACCGCGCTGGCAGAGGCCGAGGTCGAATACCAGGACTACGAGAGCGACATGATCTGGGTGAAATTCCCGGTCGCAAGCCTTGCCCGCCCGGTCTCCGGCACTGAAGGTGAACAGCCGGCGGCATTGTCCGAATCCTCGCTGGACCTGCTCGAAGCCCATGTCGTGATCTGGACGACGACGCCCTGGACCATCCCAGGCAACCGCGCCGTCAGCTATTCGCCGCGCGTCGCCTATGGGCTCTATGAGGTCACGGCGGCGGAGAACGCGTTCGGCCCGCAGCCCGGCGAAAAGCTGATCTTTGCCGACGCACTCGGCGAAGACTCGGCGGCCAAGGCCAAGATCACCTTGAATCGCCTTCACAACGTCTCGGCCGATCAGCTTGAAAGCCTTACGCTTTCGCACCCCTTCAGGGGGCTTGGCGGCGGCTACGAATACCCCGTGCCGATGATCGCCGGCGAACATGTCACCGACGATGCCGGCACCGGCTTCGTGCACACCGCGCCCAGCCACGGCCGCGAGGACTTCGACGCCTGGACGGATGCGGTTGCCGAGCTGCTCAAGCGTGGCATCGACACGGCGATCCCGTTCCCTGTCGATGATGCCGGCTTCTTCACCAAGGACGCGCCGGGCTTCGGGCCGGACCGCGAGGGCGGTGCGGCGCGCGTCATCGACGACAATGGCAAGAAGGGCAACGCCAACCAGGCCGTCATCGATGAACTGATCAAGCGCAACGAGCTGTTCGCGCGCGGCCGGCTGAAGCACAGCTACCCGCATTCGTGGCGATCGAAGAAGCCGATCATCTTCCGCAACACGCCGCAATGGTTCGTCTATATGGACAAGGAACTCGGCGACGGCACGACGCTGCGCAGCCGTGCGCTGAAGGCGATCGACGACACGCGCTTTGTGCCGGCGGCCGGCCAGAACCGCATCCGCGCCATGATCGAGGAGCGCCCGGACTGGGTGCTGTCGCGCCAGCGCGCCTGGGGCGTGCCGATCGCCGTCTTCGCCGACGTGGACGGCAATGTGCTGAAGGACGAGGCGGTCAATCAGCGCATCATGGACGCTTTCGAGACGGAAGGCGCCGACGCCTGGTTCGCGGCCGGCGCCAAGGAGCGTTTCCTCGGCAATCACGATGCCGCGAAATGGCATCAGGTGATGGACATCCTCGACGTCTGGTTCGACTCGGGTTCGACCCATGTCTTCACACTCGAGGATCGCCCGGACCTGAAATGGCCGGCCGACGTCTATCTCGAAGGCTCCGACCAGCATCGCGGCTGGTTCCACTCCTCGCTGCTCGAAAGCTGCGGCACCAGGGGCAGGGCGCCCTACGACACCGTCGTCACCCATGGTTTCACCATGGATGAGGAAGGACGAAAGATGTCGAAGTCGCTCGGCAACACTGTCGTGCCGCAAGACGTCATCAAGCAGTCCGGCGCCGATATCTTGCGGCTCTGGGTGGTGACGACCGACTACTGGGAAGACCAGCGGCTCGGCAAGAACGTGCTGCAGACCAACATCGACGCCTACCGCAAGCTCAGGAACACCATCCGCTGGATGCTGGGTACGCTCGCCCATGACGATGGCGAGGAGGTGCCGTTGGAGAAGATGCCGGAGCTGGAGCGGCTTATGCTGCACCGGCTGGCCGAACTGGATGAAGTGGTGCGCCAGGGCTACGACGCCTTCGAGTTCAAGCGCATCACCCGCACGCTGCTCGACTTCATGGTGGTCGAACTGTCGGCCTTCTATTTCGACATCCGCAAGGACGCGCTTTATTGCGACGCGCCATCCAGTGTGAAGCGGAAGGCCTCGGTACAGGTCGTGCGCCATTTGTTTGACTGCCTGGTCAAATGGCTGGCGCCGATGCTGCCCTTCACCATGGAGGAGGCCTGGCTCGACCGTCACCCCGACGCCGTTTCGGTGCATCTCGACCAGTTCCCGCAGATCCCGGAGACCTGGGGGAACGAGCCGCTGGCAGAAAAATGGCGCAAGGTAAGGCAGGTTCGCCGCGTCGTCACCGGCGCGCTCGAGATCGCGCGTGCCCAGAAGGTCATAGGTTCCTCGCTCGAGGCGGTGCCAGTCGTCACAATCGACGATGCGACGCTCGAAGCGGCGATATCGGACGTCGACATGGCCGAGATGGCGATCACCAGCGACCTCGTCATTACCCATGGCAAAGCGACTGACGGGGCTTTTACGCTGGACGACGTCAAGGGTGTCGCCGTGGTGGTGGAGAAGGCCGAGGACCGTGGCTTGGTCAAATGCGCCCGTTCCTGGCGCTACACCGCCGATGTCGGGCAGGACCAGGCATTCCCAGATGTCTCGGCGCGCGATGCGGCTGTCCTGCATGAGCTGAAGGCGCTCGGGCGTTTATGATGCATGTCGCCCAAAAGTGTGTAGCGGTTTTGGGAAAAACGACATGCACCATCAAATATAAGCCGGTGCACAAATGCCACGCCGGGCGGTCCTTTGCCGCCCGTGCGTTGCCCTTAACGAGCGGTTGAGATAAACACGCGAAACTCCGGACGACAAATTGTCGCCGGATTTCCGTCGCAAGTGCTTGAGTGATGGGGACCGGACCTTTGGCCGGCGGCGATCGAGAGGCTGTCTAAGTGGGACTTTTTGGCATGACCGAGAGAACTTACGCGCGCGTTGCGCTGCTAGCGCCGCTTGTCGTATCAGGCCTCGCTCTGTCCGGCTGCATGGGCTCGCCCACCTACGGAACCGACAAGACCGCGGGCGAGCAGCTTGCCGGCGACCTGTCCAGCGCCTTTTCGATCTCGCCGAAGCGGGGTGAAAAGATCGACTACAAGCCGCGTCCTGAGCTGGTGAAGCCGGCACCGGGACAGAAGGAAAACCTGCCGCCGCCGCAGGAGAGCATCGAGACGGCGAGTGCCGACTGGCCCGAATCGCCCGAGGCGCGCCGCGCCCGCCTGCGTGCCGACGCCACCGCCCACCAGGACGATCCGGCCTACCAGTCGCAGATCGTCGACGACGTGCAGACCGATCCGGTGGCGGTGAAGAAGGCCATGGCGGATTCGGCCTCCAGCCACCCGCCGCGCTGGTCGCCGGCGGATTCGGACAAAGGCCGCGCCGCCGAGATCCAGCGCCGTGTGGCCGAAGGCAAGCAGGGCGATCCCAACACCCGCAAATATCTGAGCGAGCCGCCTCTGGACTATCGCGTCGCCGCCTCCACCGCGCCGCAGGGCGATATCGGCGAAGACGAATACAAGAAGGAACGCCGCCTCAAGAAGGAGGCGGCCGCCAAGAGCAAGTCCGGCGGCATGTTCGACTGGCTGCCGTGGTGAGAGCCTAGAGCCTAGCCAAAAGCCCAGAGCCTCTAGGTTTCGCGTCGCCCCCTGAAAAAATCCTTCAGCAGCAAGGCCGCATCGTTTTCGGCCATGCCTGGATAGATGTCGGGCGTGTGGTGGCAAGTGGGCGACGCAAAGAAGCGCACGCCGTTGACCACGGCGCCGCCCTTTTCGTCGGCAGCGCCGAAATAAAGCCGGCGCAGCCTGGCGAAGGAGATGGCGCCGGCACACATGGCGCAAGGTTCCAGCGTCACATAGAGATCGTGACCGGTCAGCCGCTCGCTGGAGAGCTTGCGGCAAGCCTCGCGGATCGCCAGCATCTCGGCGTGCGCCGTCGGGTCGGCATGCTCACGGGTGCGGTTGCCGGCGCTGGCAACGACCGTGTCGCCGCTGGCGATGACCGCGCCGACCGGCACTTCGCCGCGCGAGGCGGCTGCTTCGGCCTCCCTTAACGCCAGCGCCATGAAATCCGGCCGCTTCACGCGGGTTTCCATCCCGATTATCTCCTCGCCACTCAGGCGTGATCCTGTTATTGAGCGCATAACCTCGAAAATCGGACTCGGTTTTCGGAAATGATCATGCGCCAAATCAAAAGTGCTACAGCGTCCTTTGCGCGCCCGAAAGGATGCGCCACGCTGTAGCAGCGCAAACAGGCAAAGGCCACATGGACGACAACGACAAGAAATTCCGGCCCAAAAAGGGTACGGGCAAAAGCGGCCCGAGAGCCGCGGCGCCGCGCGGCCGCGACGGTGCCGCCGGCAAGGGCGGCAAGCCGTCCTTCGGTGCCAAGAAACCTTACGCGCCGCGTGGCGATCGGCCGATGGCCGCCGAAGGCGAACGTCCGAAGCGCGATTTCAAAAGTGGCGACCGGCCGTTCAGCAAGGGTCCGCGCCCCGAAGGCAAGCCCTATGAGAAGCGCGAGGGGCCGCGCAAGCCCTACGCGCCGCGCGGCGACCGGCCGATGGCCGCCGAAGGCGAACGTCCGAAGCGCGATTTCAAAAGTGGCGACCGGCCGTTCAGCAAGGGGCCGCGCCCCGAAGGCAAGCCCTATGAGAAGCGCGAAGGCCCGCGCAAGCCCTACGCGCCACGTGGCGATCGGCCGATCGCCGCCGAAGGCGAACGTCCGAAACGCGATTTCAAAAGCGGCGAGCGGCCGTTCAGCAAGGGGCCACGCCCCGAAGGCAAGCCTTATGAAAAGCGCGAAGGTCCTCGCAAGCCCTACGCGCCGCGTGGCGACCGGCCGATGGCCAGCGAGGCCGAGGGCGGCGAGCGTCGATTCGAGCGCCCGAGTTTCGGCGATCGTCCAAAGCGCGATTTCAGCGACCGCCCAAAGCGCGACTTCGCCGATCGGCCGAAGCGCGATTTCGGCGGCGATCGGTCGCGCGGGTCGCGCACTGGCTCGTCGGGTGGCGGCTTCAAGCCGCGCCCGCGTCCCGCCGAGGCGGCGGAGGAAGCCGGCGAGCGCATCGCCAAGCGGCTGGCCCGTGCCGGCCTTGCCTCTCGCCGTGACGCCGAGGAGCTGATCGCGGCCGGGCGCGTCAAGGTCAATGGCCGGGCTCTGACCTCGCCGGCCTTCAACGTCATGCCCGGCGACATCATCCATCTCGACGGAATGGAGATCCCGCCGATCGAGCGCACCAGGCTGTTCCTGTTCCACAAGCCGGCCGGCGTCGTCACCACCAACCGCGACCCCGAGGGGCGCAAGACCGTGTTCGACGTGCTGCCGGCCGACCTGCCCAGGCTGATGACCATCGGCCGCCTCGACATCAACACCGAAGGCCTGCTGCTGCTGACCAATGATGGCGGCCTGTCGCGGGTGCTCGAACTGCCCGCCACCGGCTGGCTGCGGCGCTACCGCGTGCGCGTCCACGGCAAGGTCGAGGAAAGCGTGCTCGCCGGTCTGCGCGAAGGCATCGCCGTCGACGGCGTCTTTTACGGCGCCATCGAGGCGAGCCTCGACCGCGAGCAGGGCTCGAACGCCTGGCTGACCATCGGATTGCGCGAAGGCAAGAACCGCGAGGTAAAAAACATCCTCGGTTCGCTCGGCCTCGACGTGACCCGGCTGATCCGCATTTCCTACGGTCCGTTCCAGCTCGAGGACCTGCCGGAGGGCCATGTGCTGGAGATCAAGGGCCGCGTGCTGCGCGACCAGCTCGGCGAGCGCCTGGTCGAAGAGTCGGGTGCCAATTTCGACGCCGAGATCACAAAACCATTTTCCAACAAGCCGGTGCGGCGGACCGAGCCGCGCCCGGAGGAGGTCGAGCGGCCGAAATTTGCGCGCGACGGCGTTGATCGACGCCCGATCGGCGAGGGCGGGTTGATCAAGAACCGCAAGCGCCGCGAAGGCAGCCGCGACGAGGCGCTGGGCAAGCTGTCGACAAGTCCCGACAGAGGCTCCGGGCCGGAAAAGAGCTTTGGCGAGCGCGGCCCCAGGCCCGAGCGTGGCTTTGGCGACAAACCGCGTGGCGGCTTCGACGACAAATCCCGTGGCGGCTTTGGCGACAGGCCTCGCGGTGCATTTGGAGGCAAGCCGGGGGGCGGCAAGAAATCAGAACGCGAGCAGCGGCCGATCGAGCCGCCGGGCCAGCGCAAGGCCAATGTCTGGATGGCGCCGGGTTCGCGTCCGATCGGCAAGGGCAGGGCGGAAGCCGATGCCGCCAAGGCGGCAGAGGCCAAGGCGCGCAAGGCCTCGTTCAAGCCGTCCTATGGCAAACCGGCTGGCGCAAAGCCGTTCGGCAAGCCACGTGGCGAGCGTCCGGACGGCGGCAAGGGCGGTGACCGGCCGCGCGGCGGTGCCAAGGGTCCCAGAACGAGATGAGGCCCAGACTTAAATGAGAATCGTCGGTGGTGAGTTTCGCGGGCGTCCGCTGGCGACGCCGCGCGATCATGCCATCCGACCGACCACCGACCGCACCCGCGAGGCGGTGTTCAACGTGCTGGCGCACCGCTTTGCCGACAAGCTCGCAGGCGCGCGCGTGCTCGACCTTTTCGCCGGCACCGGCGCACTCGGCCTCGAGGCGCTGTCGCGCGGTGCGTCCTACGGCGTCTTCATCGAGGAATCGGCCGAAGGGCGCGGCCTGATCCGCACCAATGTCGAGACCTTTGGGCTCACCGGCCGCACCAAGATTTTCCGCCGCGACGCCACGGCTTTGGGGGAGGCGGGCACGCTTTCGGCTTTCGGCCTGGTCTTCGCCGATCCCCCCTACGGCAAGGGCCTTGGCGAACGCGCGCTCCGCTCGGCCAAGGCGGGCGGCTGGCTTTTGCCTGGCGCGCTCTGTGTGATCGAGGAGGTGGCATCGGCACCCTTCGAGCCAGGGCCAGGGTTCGCGGTGGTCGACGAGCGTGGCTATGGCGAAACGGTGATCCGGTTCATCGAGGCTGGGTGAGTGAAGCTCCCCCTTCTCCCACAAGGGGAAAAGGAAGAGGCGCCGCCTCGAAAATGACGAACAATTCACTTTGCCTCGTCCATGAACCCCGCCTATCGTCCCGCCATGATAACCGGAGCCATCGATGACACCTCATACTGAATGGCTGCGGAGCGCGGTGCTCGCCACCGCGCTGGCCCTGGCCGGTCCCGCGCTCGCTGCCGACGATGGCAAGGTCACCAATTTCCTGCTTAACAACGGCATGGAGGTGGTCGTCATTCCGGATCACCGCGCCCCGATTGTCACCCATATGGTGTGGTACAAGATCGGCAGCGCCGATGAGCCGCCCGGCAAATCGGGCATCGCGCATTTCTTCGAGCATTTGATGTTCAAGGCGACGACCAACCACGCCGCCGGCGAGTTCGACCGTGCCATCTCGGCCATCGGCGGCTCCAACAACGCCTTCACCTCTTACGACTACACCGCCTTCCACGAGACGGTGGCGCCGTCGGCGCTTGGCGAGATGATGAGCTTCGAGGCCGACCGCATGCGCAACCTCATCCTCACCGACGATGTCATCAAGACCGAGCGCGATGTCATCCTGGAAGAGCGCCGCTCGCGCATCGACAGCAGCCCGCAGGCGGTGCTCGACGAGGAGGTCGACGCCACGCTGTGGCAGAACCAGCCCTACCGCATTCCGGTGATCGGCTGGATGCAGGAGATGGAAAAGCTGAACCGTACCGACGCCATCGCCTTCTATGACAAATACTACCGGCCCAACAACGCCGTGCTGATCGTCGCCGGCGATGTCGAGCCGGACATGGTGAAGGCGCTGGCCGAAAAGACCTACGGCAAGGTCGCGCGGGGCCCGGACCTGCCGCCGCGCATCCGCCCGGTCGAGCCGGAGCAGAACACCAAGCGCACGGTGACGCTGGCCGATGCGCGCGTTTCCGTGCCGAGCTTTTCGACGCAATGGGTGGTGCCGTCCTATCGCACCGCGCAGCCTGGCGAGGCCGAGGCGCTCGATCTGCTGGCCGAGATCCTTGGCGGGGGCAACCGCAGCCGGCTCTACCAGCAGCTTGTAGTAAAGCAGGGCATCGCCGGGGAAGCCGGCGCCTGGTTCCAGGGCACCATGCTCGACGCCACCAACTTCACCGTCTACGGCTCGCCGCGCGGCGACGCCAAGCTCAGCGATGTCGAGGCGGCGGTCGATGCCGAGATCGCCCGCATCGCCAAGGACGGCGTCACGCCGGACGAGTTGGAGAAGGCCAAGGACCGCTATGTCCGCTCGGTGATCTTCGCCCGCGACAAGCAGGACGACATGGCCAACATGTATGGCTCGACGCTCGCCACCGGCGGCAATGTCAAGGATATCGAGGAATGGCCGGACCGCATCCGCAAGGTCAGCGCCGACGAGGTCAAGGCGGTGGCAGTGCGCTATCTGGTGCTGGACCATTCGACGACCGGGTATCTCTTGCCGCAGCAACAGGCGGGGAATTGATTTGATGACGAGCATGAGCACCACGTGGATGCGCGCCTTTCCTTCTCCCACAAGGGCAGAAGGAAGAGCGCTGAACGCCCTCTCCACTCTGCTCCTCTCCGTCCTTTTCCTCATCTTGCCGGCTCTGGCCGCGCGGGCGATGGACATCCAGGAAGTCAAATCGCCCAAGGGCATCACGGCCTGGCTGGTCGAGGACCATTCGGTGCCGATCGTCACTATCCGCTTCGTCTTCGACGGCGGGTCCACACAGGATCCGGCCGGCAAGGAAGGGCTCGCCAATCTGATGACCGGCCTGTTCGACGAGGGCGCCGGCGACTTTGACAGCGAGGCCTTCCAGGTGAAGCTCGACGATGCAGGCGCCGAAATGGGTTTCGATGCGCAGCGCGACGGCACCTATGGCTCGATGCGCATGCTTTCCGAACAGAAGGACGCCGCCTTCGACCTTTTGACGCTCGCGGTCAACAGGCCGCGCTTCGACCAGGCGCCGATCGACCGCATCCGCGCCCAGATCCTGTCCGGCATCATCGCCAATGAGCGCGACCCCAACGCCATCGCCCAGCGCAAATGGCTGCGCGCGATCTATGGCGAGCATCCCTATGCCCGGCCGGACGAGGGCACCACGCAGAGCATCGCCACCATCACGCCCGACGATATCAGGGCTTTCTACAAGGCCAGTTTCGCCCGCGACGGCCTGCATGTCGCCGTGGTCGGCGACATCGATGCCGCGACTTTGAAAGGCAAGCTCGACCAGGTCTTCGGCGACCTGCCGCAAAAACAGACGCTTGCCCCGGTCGCCGACACCGCCCTGAAACTCGGCCAGCAGGTGGAGGTGAATTACGACCTGCCGCAGACCTCGCTGCAGCTCGCTTTTCCCGGCGTGCAGCGCAACGCGCCGGATTTCTTCGCCGCGGTCCTGATGAACGAGATCCTCGGCGGCGGCACCTTCACTTCGCGCCTCTACGATGAGGTGCGCGAAAAGCGGGGGCTGGCCTATGGCGTCGATTCCAGCCTCGTCGACCACCAGCATTCCAACGCGCTGATCGTCACCACGGCGACGCGTTCGGACCGCGCCACCGAGACGCTCGGCATTGTGCGTGACGTGTTGAAGAAGATGGTAGAGGAGGGGCCGACCGAGGCCGAACTGGAGGCGACCAAGAAATACATGATCGGCGCCTATGCCATCAACAATCTGGATTCCTCCAGCGCCATCGCCGCGACACTTGTGGAACTCCAGCTGGACAAGCTCGGCATCGACTACATGCAGCGCCGCGCGGCGCTGATCGATGCGGTGACGCTCGATCAGGTCAAGGCGGCGGCGAAGAAGCTGCTGTCGGCCGAGCCGGCAATCATGATTGTCGGGCCGGCTTTGGGAGGCAAGGGATGACCCCCACCTTCGGTGTTGCCTTTGGCGGTGGCGGCGCGCGCGGGCTGGCGCATATCCATGCCATTGAGGCGCTGGACGAGCTCGGCATCAAGCCGGTCGCCATCGCCGGCTCCTCGATCGGAGCCATCATGGGCGCCGGCATGGCCTCGGGCATGGCCGGCAAGGATATCCACGATTATGCCCGCTCGATCCTCAGCCGCCGCGCCGAGGTGGCGACGCGCATGTGGCGGGCGCGCCCGGGCACCCTCGCCGAGGCGATGCAGGGCGGCATCCGCGTCAGCCAGTTCAACATCGAGCGCATCCTGAAAGCCTTCCTGCCCGACGCCATCCCCGAAACCTTTGCCGAGCTGAAGATCCCGCTGCAAGTAACGGCGACCGACTATTTCGGCCACAAGCTCGCCGTGTTCGACGATGGCGACCTGCATTCGGCATTGGCAGCTTCGGCCGCCATCCCTGCCGTGTTCCGCCCGGTGACGCGTGACGGAAGGGTGCTGATCGACGGCGGTATCTACAATCCGGTGCCATTCGATCTCATCGAAAAGGCTGCTGACATCATCATCGCCATCGACGTCGTCGGCGCGCCGAGCGAGATCGAGCGCAAGCATCCGACCACGGTCGACCTGATGTTCGGCGCCACGCAATTGATGATGCAGTCGATCATCGCCAACAAGCTGAAGCAGTGCCCGCCCGACATTCTGGTCCGCCCGGCGGTGTCGAAATACCGCGTGCTCGACTTCATGAAGATCGACGCTCTGATGAACGAAACCGTCGATATCAAGGACGAGCTGAAGCGCGAGATCGAGAAGGTGGTGGAGGGGCGGTCGCGCGACGACAAGCCGAAGCCCAACAGGCGCGCTGCCCGAACGTGATGCCGGCGGATTACGGCTCGATCGAACGGTTCAGGACTAGCGCCCCGGCGTGGCTCTCGCACGCCGCTGCCTGTGGCATTTGCCGCACGCCCGGACAGATCGCCGCCAGGCCTTCCATCGTCAGCACGTCCGGGATCCTCGTGCGGCTGACGCACAGCGCGCCGTCCACCCCCCACGCGGCTTCGAACGCCATACCCGGCGCGGCCTCGTCCTGCTGTATGCCGTTCCTGTCGTAGATGACGATCGGCGTGCCGTTGCGCGTATGGCCGATACCGTCGCCGCAATAATCGGCGCGGATCATGCGGGTGCATGCCTGATGATGATCCCAGAGCGGCGTTCCATCCAGCAATTTCTCCCAGGGCCGATAGCCGAATCGCGCGCATTTGGCCTGGGCGCCGCCGGTGCAGGTAATGCTGAAGGCCGTGTCGGACGGCACATGGCGGCCGTCCTGCGTCCAGGTGCCGGCGAGCGGGAAACCCATGCGCCGGCCTTCGATGTCGGGTTCGCAGATGTTGCGCCACCCGCCTGTCGCCGCGTCGCGGGTCGACATGGTGTAGAGCATGATCGCGCCATCCGGGTTCCTCGGATCGGTCTCGACCGCATCGATGCGCAGCGGCATCCGGTCCTTTCCGTCACCGAGCGTCAGAATGGCGCCGACGAGATCGTCTTGAGGGACTATGTGGCCGTCTCCGGTCGTCACCTCGAACCTCGTGCCGATCACGGAGATCGAGCGGATCGCCTGTCCGGTTCCCGCCGCGACCGGTGGCGCCACGGCAATGCTGAAAATGGCCGAGACGGCCGCGATGGTTGAATAGCGGCCAACATTGGCGAGGCGGGTTCTGTGGGGTGACATTGTTGGCTCCTGCCGGCATGTCTTGCGAGCGCCGTTGGTGAGGCGCGGTGTTTTTCGGCGACTGACGAAGGAACGGAAGGCGCGAAGCCATCCGTTCCATTGTCAAAGGACTCTTGGACTCTAACGCCGCGGCGTAGGGGTCGGCCGGTCACGTCCGACTCCAGCGCCGCCGCCAGTGCCGTGCTGGCTGGACGGCAGGCCGTTGCTTTTCTTGCCGGCGATCGAGTGCTGGACATTGCCCTTCTGGACAGCCGGCAGATTGCGGTCGTTCGGGTCGATAATGGAACCGCCGCGGTGCTGGACAGCCGGCAGATTGCGATCGTTGGGATCGACGACGGAGCCGCCGGCCGGAGCAAGGCTTTTCGCAAGAACGATGCCGTCGGCTTGCACGCCGTTCAGCGCACGCACTCCGAGGCCATGCGTGAAAATCGCGTTGCTGGTCAGCGAATTGCTCGTAAGCGAATTACTGGTCAGCGAGTTGGTCTTCAGGCCGTTCAGCGATTTGCCATTCGAGCCTTCTGGGCCCGCGGCGCTGGCCGGGGTGACGAGGCAGGCCATTGCCGAGGCAGCGGCCAGGTAAGTCTTGAGGCGATTCATCGTGATTTCCTTTGTCGTTTTCAGCGGAGCCTTCCCGCCGGGTGCGCTCCATGGCGCGGTTTCTCGCTGCCGGCTGTTTCAGGCGAATGCCGAATTCGGCCGTTTTGTTTCGATTGTTGCGATCGCCCCGGGACCGAACGTCCGCCCGTTATCCGCAAACGATGACAATGGAGGCGCGCGAGCCGCGCAACGACACAAACGAAACCTTCCGACGGCAAATCGGCAAATCCGAGCAACATCGCTGCGTCATCGGTGGCGCCAGAACGGGGAGATTCTGGCGATGCAAGCTTTGCAGAAAACCAATGGCGGATCGGATGGCGACGCGGCGGCTGTCCGCACGGCACATCTGGCTGTCCTGGCGGGCACGCCCGGCCTGCTGCTGACGGCCTACGCGGCCGCCACGTCCACCTCGCTGACCATCCGCGCCGATCTCGCTCTGACGCTGATGGACATGCTGGTGCTGGTCGTTGTCGCGGTCGTGGCTGGCGGCAGGAAATCGGGCATCGGCAAGCGCCGGGCGGCCCTGGCGGAAACACTCGCCAATGCGCTTGCTGCCTCCGGCATGTGCCTTTCCATGGCTGTCGTCGCCGGCATCGCGGTCCAGCGCATTACGGCCGGCGGCGTCGAACCGCACGGCTCCGGCGTGGTCCTCGCCATGAACCTCAATCTCGTCTACGCCGCGATCAATTTCTGGATCCTGCGGCGCTGGAAGGCCCGCAACGCCCTTGCTGCATCCGCACTGGCGCGCGCGCAGATATGCCTGTTCTCCGACAAGCTCTCGTCGAACCTCTTGATCGCCGCATCGCTGGCAACAGCCATGGTCTGGGAAGGTACGGTGATTGCCCGTTTCGTCGATCCGGTCGCCGGGCTGTTGATCGCGACCGCAACCGCGCGCTGGACCATTCCCGTCGTGCGCGACACCGCGCGCAGCCTGCGCAGGGAAGTTCGCAAGCGGGTGGGACGGCGTGAGGCACTGCAACAGACGTCTGCACCAGGTCGCAAGTCGCAGCTCTAGCGGCTTCGCGCCTCATCGCGGGCGGGCTCGAAGACATAGCCTTCGCCGCGCACCGTCACCAGGACGGCCGGCGCCTCGGGTTCGGCCTCGACCTTCTTGCGCAATCGCGTGATGCGGATGTCGATGCTGCGGTCGCCCGGCTCGAGGTCGCGGTTGTGCGCCAGCCTGCAAAGCTGGTCGCGGGACAGGATCTGCCTTGGGTGGCGCGCGAACACGCAGAGCAGGTCGAATTCCATCGGCGTCAGCTCCACGTCGGCGCCGTCCGGATCGACCATCGTGCGGCCATCCATGTCGAGCACGCAGCGGCCGAAGCGGATGCGGTTTGCCGGCGCCTGCTCTTCCTCGCCCAAGCGCCTTATAACGCTTCTGACCCGCGCCAGAAGTTCACGCGGTTCGAAGGGTTTGGCCATATAGTCGTCGGCGCCGGCGGCGAGGCCTTCGAGCCGGTGCGGCAGGTCTCCGACGGCGGTCAGCATCAGGATCCCAATGCGGCTCCGTCCGGTGATTTCGCGAGCGAGATCGTAGCCGCTTTCGCCGATGAGATTGACGTCAAGAATGACCAGATCGGGGCTGAAGCGGTCGAGTTCGGCGCGCATGCCGGCTCCATCCGCGACGGCGCGGACGTCGAAGCCATGCACCGGCAGGTAGTCGCACAGCATCTCGCGCAGGGGCGCTTCGTCGTCGACGATGAGCAATTTCTGCCTGGTCATGGCTTGGCCTCTTCCATTGCGCTGAGGCGTTCCGTCACCAGCCTGCGAAAGCTTTGCGGATCGAGCGGCTTTTCGACCACGGGCGCGCCCGTCTCGCCGATGAAGCGATCGATCTCGGGGGCCAGCGTATCGCCGGTCACGAACAGCAGGCGGCCGGCGAGCCCCGGGCGCACCCCCTCCAAGGCGCGATAGAGGCCGGGCCCGTCGAGGCCGGGCATGCGTATGTCGCTGATCAAGAGGTCGACCCTTTCGTGGCGCACGGCCCTCAGGGCGGCATGCGCGTCGTCGGCGATGGTCACCTCGTGGCCATCGCGCCTGAGCAGTTCGGCGATCATCGCGGCAATATCGGCATCGTCGTCGACCACCAGAATGCGCGCGGCCGATGGCGCGGGCGGCGCCTTGCCGGCCGTCGCGGGCGCTGAAACCGTCTCGGCCTTGCCGCTCGGCAGCCGGATCGTGAAGCGCGCCCCGCCGCCCTCGGTCGAATCCAGCTCTATGCTGCCGTCATGGGCGGTTACGATGCCATGGCAGACGGACAGGCCGACGCCGGTGCCTTCGCCGGCCGATTTGGTCGTGTAGAAAGGCTCGAAGGCGCGCGCCCGCACAGTCTCCGCCATGCCCGGGCCGTTGTCGGCCACCACGATCTCGACGATGCCGTCTTGCCCGGTGGTTATGATCGTCAGCCGCCGCGGATGCGGCACCTGCAGCAAGGCCTGCTGTGCGTTCACCGCCAGATTGGTGATGACCTGATGCAGCTGGTCGCGGTCGCCCCAGATATTGGCAAGCCCATCCTCCAGTTCGGTGCGGACCTCGATCCCGGCCGAGCGCAGGCTGTAGGCGGCGAGTTCCAGCGAGGCGATGACGACCTCGTTGATGTCGACGGCGCCTCTCGTCGGCGGCTTCTTGCGCGCCATGGCCAGGAACGTGCGCACGATCCGCGAGCATCGTTCGGCCGCCGCGTGGATCTTGTCGGCGCGGCCCACTGTCGCGCTGTCGGTCGAAAACTCCTTCAGCATCGAGCTGTAGCCGATGACGACCGACAGCGGATTGTTGAGCTCATGCGCTACGCCCGCCAGCAGCGAACCAAGCGCGGAGAGCTTCTCGGACTGATAGAGCGTCTCGCGCTGGCGGGCGATTTCGGCTTCGGCTTCGCGCTGACGCGTGATGTCTGTGACGGCGGCAAGCATGGCCGGCCGGCCGCCGCGCGTGATCAGACGCGCCGAAACCAGCGTGTCGATCCTCGTCCCTTGCATGGTGGTCATGCCGGCCTCGAATGCGTCGACGAGGCCGTCGCGCAGCAGAAGCCGCATAAGATCGTCGCGCCGGGCGCGGCTTTCCCAGGTCGATATCGCCTCCGCGCCGACCTGGCCGATCTCGACGCCAAGTATCTTGCGCGCCGGCTCGTTGACGAACAGGATCTCGGGCCCGTCGATTGCCGAGATGGTGATCGGCAACGGCACGCCCTCGGCGATGGCGCGGAACTGCGCATCCCCTTCTCTCGACAATTTCTCTGCTTCAAGTCGCGCCTGTTCGGCGAAGACGCGGTCGGAGATGTCGCGGCCGACGGACTGCACCTCGATCAGGCGGCCTTCGCCATCGAAGATGCCGTGATCGTTCCAGGCCAGCCATCGGCTCACGCCATCGGGCATTGCGTTGAGAAGTTCTATGCTGGCATCCGGCGCCTGCGGGGTGAGGCGGCCGAGATGCTCGACGAACCGGCGCCGTTCGTCCGGGGGAAGCACGTCGAGTTCGCACCAGGATGGGCTGAGAAGCTGTTCCCGTGTCATCCGGCATGCCCGGCAATAGGCATCGTTGACGAAGGTCAGGTAGCCGTCCGGCGACATGCGGACGACGAACTCGGTCTGCAGTTCGACCACGCTGCGGTAGCGTTGCTCGCTGGCCTCCAGCGCCTCTAGGGCGCGTTTCTCCTCGGTGACGTCCCGCCCGACGGACTGGATTTCGGTGAGCTTGCCGTTTTCGTCGAAAATGCCGCGATCGGTCCAGGCTGCCCAGGTCGAGCCTCGCATTGGCCGTTCCACCTTCAATTCGATGGTTGCGACCGGGTTGTCCGGGGTGAGACGCGCCACATGGGCGAGAAACCGCGTGCGCTCGGCCTGCGTCAACTGGTCGAGGTCGCACCAGGCCGGATCGAGCAGTTTTTCACGCGGCATCTCGCAGTAGCGGCAATACGCTTCGTTGACGAAGGTCAGATGGCCGTTGGGCAGCATGCGCATGACGAATTCGGTCTGCGTTTCGACGACGCTGCGGTAGCGCTGTTCGCTGGCCTCCAATGCCTCGCGGGTCCGTCTTTGCTCGGCGTCCTCGGCGACGCCCGAAGCTCTGCCTGCCTGCTCAGAGCCATCGCCGGCGAAGCGCTCATCGCCGGCGTCCGGGCGTGAAAATTCGCGCAGGAGTATCCGGTGCGTTGCGAACAGGAAGGCCAGCAGGCCGGCCAGGATGATCGCGTAGGGAACAAGCGAGGCTTGCCGGCTGTGGAACTGATGCA
This sequence comes from Mesorhizobium sp. CNPSo 4689, assembly GCF_057784325.1. Taxonomy (NCBI): domain Bacteria; kingdom Pseudomonadati; phylum Pseudomonadota; class Alphaproteobacteria; order Hyphomicrobiales; family Phyllobacteriaceae; genus Mesorhizobium; species Mesorhizobium sp. CNPSo 4689. The sequence goes on along the minus strand of NZ_JBWLUZ010000017.1, from coordinate 53,686 downwards.
GGCCGAGGCCGGCGACAAGCAAAACCAGAGGCAGGGCGGCCATGGCGAACGCGAAGTGCCGGGACAGGGGCGGATTCGAGGAGGTCGGCAAGGCGGGATCTCCACTGATGGATGCGCCGGTCGCGATGCTGCTGCTCCCGCGTGGCCAGTGGACTGAACGGCTCCCGACCTGTCAAGTCGGCCATCTCAAGCGGTGCCAAGGCATTGCTCCCTCTTTCATTGTGCTGTCCGATAAGCTGGCGCGGCCAGGTTTCACGACGATGCCGTGCGCCGGCTTTCTCGACGGTCCTTGTTTCAGTTGTGTCGATCAGCCGGGAATTGCCGCCAAGGCAGGGTGCGGTTGACCCCGGGCGAATGCTCTGTACGTTTCCGGTGGTGGCTCGCGGCATCGGGGGAACGCATGGCCGACATCATTGTCGTGGACGACGAGACCGACGTGGCGTTCATGATCGCCGACTATCTGCAGGCTAAAGGCCACAGTGTCCGTACTGCATCCGGCGGCGCCGAACTGCGCGAGGCGATCACGGCGGCGAAGGCCGACCTTGTCGTTCTCGACCTCAACATGCCCGGCGAGAACGGCTTCAGCCTCGCCCGCTGGCTGCGCGAGCATCACGATGCGGGCATCGTCATGCTGACCAGCGCCGATTCGGTCTTCGACAAGGTGGCGGGCCTCGAGGTCGGCGCCGACGATTATCTCGTAAAACCCTTCGCGCCGACCGAGCTGGAGGCACGCATCGCCGCGGTGCTGCGCAGGCGCAGGCCGAAGGCGGCTGATAGCGCCGATTCCTTGCCGGCCGGGCATTTCGCCTTCGGCGCCTATATCTTCGATGCAAACGCGCGGACGCTGAGCGACGCCGAGGGCAGGGCCATGTCGCTGACGCCGATGGAGCTCGACCTGGTTGCGGCTTTCGCCACGCGGCCCGGCCAGGTCATCGGTCGCGACGAACTGCTCGACCTTGCACCGCCGAGGGGCGACGAGCCGTTCGACCGCAGCATCGACAGCCGCATAACCCGGCTGCGTCGCCGGACCGAGAAGGACCCGGCCAAGCCGGAACTGATCAAGACGATCCGCGGCGTGGGGTATTTGTTTCCGCGGAGGTAACCTGCCCGCGGCAGCATTTCCACGCGGCAAAGAAAAAGCCCGCCAGCATTGCCGGCGGGCTTAGCTGTTTTGCCTGGAGGGCTTAGTTGAACTTGTACTTGGCGTCGATCCGCACGGTGTGGAAGGACGGCGTGGAGGTGAGGGAGCCGTCCGGTGCGCCCAGATCCGACGAGAAATCATGCTCTTCGAATTGCGAGTAGCGATATTCGAGACCGACCGTCATGTTGCTCGATACGGCCGTTTCCACACCGCCACCCACCGAGAAGCCGCTGGAGCCCCAGTCGAGGATGTCGCCGATGGGCGCCGAGGCATTCAGGTCGAAATGCTGCCAGGTGTAGCCGGCGAGCGCATAGGCGAGGGTTGATTCGTTGACCTTCATGCCGAGGCGGCCGAGCACGTCGAAGCCGTAGTCGGTGTCGAGGTTGATCTGCCCCCCGGGGACTTCCACCTTCGACGTCATCCCGGAATAGCGTGCGTCGACCATGACGCCTGCCACCCAGCTGCCGAAATCCTGGTCGTAGCCGATGCTCGCCTCGCCGAACACGCCTTCGCCGCCGATCCCGTTCAACGTCACACCGGCCGGCGGAACGTCGAGCTGATGCACGGACGCACCCGCGCCGAGCCCGCCACCGACATAAAAGCCGGTCCAGTTGTAGGCGGGAGCCTCGAAGGCGGCGTCGCCGCCGCCGTTCTGGGCGCCAAAGCGATAGTTGGCGGCTACCTGGAACGTATGCCGCGAAGTGTCGAGGTTGAGAAAGCCATCCGGTGCGCCGAACTCGGACAGCAGATCGTCATTGGTGGCGAAGCGCGTGTAGCGATACTCGCCCTTGATCGTCCAGTTGCCGGCGACGGCGGTCTCGACGCCGGCGCCGACGAAGTAGCCGCCCTGGTCCCAATCGAGGTCAAAGCCCGCGTTGGTGTCCAGCTTGTACTTCTGCCAGGAATAGCCGCCCAGCACATAGCCCAGCGTGTTCGGCGTGAAGAGATAGCCGGCGCGCAGGCCTGCATCGAAGCCGTAGGTTTCCTGGATCGAGGCGCTGAGCCCGAATGCATCAAGCGAGGTCTCGATATTGCCGAAATGGGCGTCGATCAGCCCGCCCAGCAGGAAGCGCTGCGAAACCATATAGTCGTAGCCGACGGTCACTTCGCCGTAGACGCCTTCGCCGCCAATGCCGTTCAGGGACAGGCCCGGGATGAAGTCGCTGCTGATCTCATGATGCGCGGCAGATATCAAAGCCACCGTCGAAACGGCGCACAAAAGGATTTCGCAGAAAAGCGCGTGAACATCGCCCGTACCCCCAATGAATAAGCCCAGCGTGTCTTAGCAGGGGGTGATTAAATTAGTGGTTGTATAAATGCCACGGTGATTGGCAAACTGCCCAAGTCATGGGCAGTTTGCGGAACTGCACCCAGGAAAAGTCATTCACCAGCGATTCGCTGTGTTTGGATCAGCGTCGTTCGACGCCGCACCGGGCCACTTCATCCACTGACATGCCGCCGGCACCCGCGAGATCGCTAAAAGGCGATCCACGCATCGCAGAGCATTGCGACTGGCGGTTCGGCCGTCACGAAGCCAGGCCGGGCGGCACCGTTTCTGCGTGGTTTCGACGTGCGCCGTTGCCGCAGAGCGCCGGCTCTTTTAGACCTCGGATAGGTTTTGCCGGTATCTATCGGAAAAAAGGAGCCGGAACGTCATGATCGAGATCTGGCACTCACTCCTCGCCAATCTTGCCCTGGTCTCCATCCTCGTGGTCGCCTGGGACCTTGTGGCGGATTTCACTGGGCGTCTCTCGCGGCGGATGCAGTCGCTGCTTCTCGGCGTGGTCATGTGCGTGGGCGCGATCATTTCTATGGCGACGGCCCTGTCCGTCTCCGGCTTCGTCGTCGATCTGCGTGCCGCCTTCATTGCTGCGGCCGCGTTCTTCGGCGGATGGCCGGCAATGCTCATCGCGACGGTCGGCTCCATTGCCTATCGCATCCATCTCGGCGGACAGGGAGCGAGCGTCGGGGTCATGGGCATCCTCATCACCGCCGTCGTTGGCATTGCGTGGCACCACATCATTGCGGCCCGGTCGCGCACCATGTACGACATATTCGGTCTCGGCGTATCGGTCGCCCTTGCCGGGCTGATCACGCTCCTGGTGATCCCCGCGCAAATTACCGGCCTGGTGCAACAGAGCACGTTCCCGTCCCTCGTGTTCCGTTTTCTCAGCACAATTATCATCGGCGTGCTGCTCGACCGCCAGCAGCGGCGGCGCGATCTCCTGATGTCCAACATGATCTACCGGGCCATGGTTCGCGAGCTGCCGGACTGCCTGAACATAAAGGATGTGGATGGCCGCTTCATCGCCGCCAATCCCGCCACCGCCGAAATGATTCGCGCCGCTTCGGTGGAGCAGCTCATCGGCAAGACGGATTTCGATTTCTATCCGAAGGAGGTGGCAGAGCGCTTCCGGCAGGATGAGATGGGCGCGCTGGAGGCCGGGCAGACGCTGCGGATCGATCAGCCGGCGCTTTTGCCGGATGGCAGGCAGGGCTGGCTCTACACGCTCAAGGCCCCGTTCCGCGACGAGTCCGGCAAGATCACCGGTGTCATCACCTACAATCGCGACATCACCGAGCAAAAGCGCACCGCCCAGCTCAAGAACGACTTCATTTCCACGGTCAGCCACGAATTGCGCACCCCGTTGACCTCCATCCGCGGCTCGCTGGGCCTGATCGCGGCCGGCGTGGCCGGCGAACTGCCGCCCAAGGCCGCCAACCTCGTCAACATCGCCCACAAAAACAGCGAAAGGCTGGTTCTCCTCATCAACGACATCCTCGACATGGAGAAGATCGAATCGGGCGTGATCCCCTTCAAGATCAAGCAGATGCCTGTCCGCCCCGTCCTGGAGCAGGCCATTGCCGCCAGTTCCAACTACATGGCCGATAGCCGGATACGCATCGTCCTGGTCGACGATGCCCCGCGCGCCGAAGCCAACATCGATCCGGACCGCCTGCATCAGGTGATGGCGAACCTGCTGTCGAATGCGATCAAGTTCTCTGACGCCGACGGAACCGTGACGGTGAAACTCGAGCGTCGCGATCGCGACATGCTGCGCATCTCGGTGATCGATCAGGGCGCCGGCATCCCCGAGGCCTTCCGCAGCCGCATATTCGGCAAGTTCGAGCAGGCGGACGCGTCCAGCACCCGCAGGATAGGCGGCACCGGCCTGGGCTTGAGCATCGTCAAGGCCATTGCGGAAAAGCTGGGCAGCGCCGTTTCCTTCGAAACCGAGGAAGGCAAGGGAACCTCGTTTCACGTCGACCTTGCCGAAGCGCACAGGCAGGCCGAGAAGCCGGTTTTGGTCGAGCGCCGGTCGCGGCCGCGCGATGGCCGCCTGCGTGTTCTCATCTGCGAGGACGAGGCCGACGTCGCGGCGGTGATCGCGGCACTTCTTGATGCGGAAGGCTTTTCCAGCGACGTCGCCCCTGGCATCGACACCGCCAAGGCGCTGCTGCGCTCCCGCGATTACGTGGCGCTGACGCTCGACATCAGGCTGGCGGGGGAATCCGGCATCAAGCTCTTCCACGACATCAGGGCGTCACCGGTGAATTCCGATATTTCGGTCATCGTCATCTCCGCCGTCGCCGATGAGGCCAAGCGCTCGCTGAACGGCACCGCCGTCGGCATCGTCGACTGGCTGGAGAAGCCGGTGGATTCGAGGCGGCTTCACGCCGCTCTTGCCAAGATCGTTGACGGCAAGGTCGACCGGAGGCCGAGGATCCTCCATGTCGAGGACGACGAGGGTGTGCTTGCCGTGATGTCCGCGGGGCTGGGTCCGAGCGTCTCGTTCACCTCGGCGAAAACGCTGCAGGAGGCACGCCGGGCGGTCGCGAAGCATCGCTTCGACCTGGTCATTCTGGACATCGCGCTTCCCGACGGATCGGGGCTGGATCTGCTCATCGATCTGCCGCTCGAGACCGGGGTCATCGTGTTCTCGGCGGCGGAGCTGGACGAGAAACTCGGCGACCGGGTGCAGGCGATGATGACCAAGACCAGGGCGTCGGAGATCGATGTCGCCAAGCTGGTCAGAAGCATGTTGGTCTCGTCCCGCAGGGGCACCCGGTCTGCCGCGCACGCCAACGAGTGATGCTGATGCCCGCAAGGATCCTGTATGTGGATGACGAGGACGATATCCGCGAAATTGCGCAGATGTCGCTGGAGCTCGAGCCGGATTTCGAGGTGCGGTCCTGTTCCTCGGGCATGCAGGCGCTGGCCGATGCCGCTGAATGGCAACCCGACCTCATTCTGCTCGATGTGATGATGCCGGACATGGACGGGCCGGAGACGCTGAAACGGCTGGCCGAATCCGGGCCGACGGCGTCGATACCCGTGGTGTTCATCACCGCGCGCACCCAGACGCATGAGGTCGAACGCTATCTGGCAATGGGGGCGGTAGGGGTGATCGCCAAGCCGTTCGACCCGCTTGCGCTTGCCGGTGAAGTCAAGAATTTGCTTGCGCTTAGCCGGAGATGACGGGCTGGCTTGTCCGCAGCCTGTGCGATGCCGTTCACGCTCCTATACCATGCGGCCTTATTCATCTACTGATTGTGCTGAGGCGCAGCCGTCTCGAATCAGGTTGTCTATGATCGCGCGGCATCGGCGGTCGTCGGCGAGAGATTCGAGAGGAATGTGTCTGTCTGCGTGAACCGCGTTGGCGGATGTCGGTTCATGGGATCAATCACTCCGGGGGGCTAGCGGCATACGAGGCGCGAACCGGAGCAAGGCTGGTGAACGGAGCGAAGGCAAGAGTTCTGATTTGCGATGATGATCCCTTGTTGCTCGAACTGATGGAATTCAGGCTCAGGGCGAAGGGATACGAGGTCATCAAGGCGGTAGACGGGGCCGAAGCGCTCTCTAAGGCGGAGCATGACGCGCCGGACATCATCGTGCTCGACGCGATGATGCCCAAGGCCGACGGCCTGGAAGTGCTTGCCCGCATCAAGGGCGATCCGGCTTTGTCCGAAACCCCGGTCGTCATGCTGACCGCCCGCAAGGGCGAAAAAGACATCGTCTCGGCCCTTGAGAAGGGAGCGGACGACTACCTTGTTAAGCCTTTCATTCCCGAGGAACTGCTGGCCCGGCTTGCGCGTCTGCTCGCGCGGAAGAGCGGGAGACGCTGATGCGGCGCGGCCGGCGCGCCACCATTGCCGCATGCGTATTCCTGGCGGTTGCCGCTGCGCCTGCCGCGGCGCTGGCCCAGACGGTCGACGAACTGTACGCTTCCGGCGTCAAGGCCAGGCAAGCCCAGAATTTCGACGAGGCGGCGGACCTGCTTCGGCGTGCGCTGGCGCTCAAGCCCGACAATGCCGACGCCCTGGTGCAACTCGGCTTCGCCGAGCTCGGCCGCAACGATCTGCCGGCGGCGCGCGAGGCCTTTTCCAAGGCGCTTTCACTGGCGCCGGCCTATCTGGACGCCAGCTTCGGCATGGCCCAGATCGAATTCCGCTCCGGCAATCTCGACGCCGCGCTGCCGCTGGCCGAAAAGGTCTCGCGTGCCGCACCCGGCAATACCGACGCGGCCGCGCTTGTCGCCAACATCCGCAAGGCCCAGCAGGCCAGCAGCAAGGCGAAGCCTGCAGCCGCGACCGCGGGGAAGCCACGCCTTCCGCGGCCGGATCCCGTTGCCGGCCTGATGGAGGAGGGCCGGAGATTGCGGGCGTCGGGAGAGTTGCCTGAGGCGGAGAAGGCTTATCGCCGCGCGCTCCGGCTGGCGCCAAAAAACACCGACATTCTCGTCGCCCTTGGCCTCGTCGCGGGTTCCCAGCAGAAATTCGACGAGGCCGGGCATTTCTTCGACCAGGCGCTGGCCATAGAGCCGGGCCTTCTCGACGCCCGTTTGGGTAAGGTCCGCCTGGCGATCTGGCAGGGCGACGTGCCGGGCGCCCTCGCGATGATCGACGACGTGCTCGGCACCGCGCCGGAAAATGTCGAGGCGCTCGGCCTCGACGCACGGATTTCCCTGCTCGAGCAGAATTACGCGCGGGCCGAGCAGTCGTTTCAGAGGGTGCTGGCGATCGATCCGCGCAATGCCGAGGCTCTGGTGGGGATCGGCGATGTGCGCCGCGCCCGTGGCGACGACGGCGCCGCGCGCGACGCCTACCGGCAGGCGCTTGCCCTCGAACCCGGCTCGCGCGACATCGAGCAGAGGCTGGCCGCGCCGCCGCCGCGCAAATGGCGGTTCGATCTCGGCAGCGAAGTGAGCGATCTCACCGACGGGCTTGGCGACTGGACCGACAGTTCGGCCGGCCTTGCCTATCGGCTCACCCCACGGACGACGATTTCGGGCCGCACCCGGGTGGCGACCCGCTACGGTCGCACCGACGTTCAGATCGAAGGCCGCATCGACCAGGCTTTCTCGCCCACGGTTTCCGCCTATGCGCTGGCGGCGGCGACGCCGGATGCCGACTTTTTGGCGCGCTATTCGATCGGTGCCGGCGCTTCGTGGCAGATCATGGCGCCGGCCAAGGCCTTCGGCCCGTTCTCGCTCAACATCGACACCCGCTACGACGATTTCGCCAACGCCGAGATCACCACGATCTCGCCCTGGGTGCAGGCCTATGTCCTGGATGGCCGGCTGGGACTTTCGGCCCGATGGGTGCACGCGGCCGACGATATCGGCACGCGCGCCGACGGCTATGTGCTGCGGGCCGATCTTGCGCTCACGCCGGGCGTCAATGTGTTCGGTGGCTACGCGGATGCCCCCGAAATCTCCGATGGCACGCTGGTCCCGACGCGCACCGTCTTTGGCGGCATCTCCTGGGACGTCACCGACCCGCTGACGCTGCGCGCCAGCCTCGCCCATGAGCAACGCCCGACATTCGACCGAACCATATTCGGGCTCGGCCTTACCACGCGGTTCTGATCATGTTGTACATCTGGCACCTGTCCATCCTGCTCAGTGTCCTTTCCCTGGCGATCATGCTTCTGCTGATCGTGCGCCGGGTGCTGCACGAGCGCCGGGGGACGGCGGACGCCGATCAGCGGCGCTCTCTTCTGACGGCGCTGATCGCCTTCACCGAAAACCGGGATCGCGAAGCATTGAAGGCGGCGCTGCTCGCGGTGCCGGCGAGGGTGGCGACCGATGCCGGCTTCGAGTTCATTTCCCTGTTGCGCGGCGAGGAACATGACGAACTCCTTGCAGCCTTCAACGAATGCGGGCTGCCGGCGCTTGTTGGCACCCAGCTGGAAAAAGGCAACGGCGCCGAACGCATCCACGCGGCCGAGATGCTGGCGGCGCTGCGTTCGGAGAACGCGGTGGCGAGCCTGCTTTCGGCGCTCGACCGCGACCGCTCGCGCGAGGTCAGGATCGCGGTGGCCATCGCGCTCTGCGATGTCGGCGCCTTGCCGCCGCTCGTCATAACGCTGCGCAAGATCGGCGTGGCGGGGCAGCGCTCGCGGCGCCTGATCGAGCTTTTCAGGCGCTTTCCGCCAAAGCGGTTCGACGAGCTCAGGGATTATGCCGGGCGTCAGGACGCGGTGCCTTTCATAAGGGCGGCCGCGATCGACGCACTTGCCCGCGCCGGCGGCTTCCAGTTCGGCGAGTTCTTTGCCCGCACGGCCGGCGATGGGTCGCCGGAGGTTGCCGCCGCCGCATTGCGGGCGCTCGGCCTGACCGGACATGCCAACGCACCGGCCATTCTGGTCAAGGCGATGGAAAACAATGGCTGGGACGTGCGTGCCGACGCCGCCGACGCCGCCGGCCGCCTCGGCCTGTCCGAACTCGCCGCGCCGCTCGCGCAACTGTTGGACGACGAGGCATGGATCGTGCGCTATGCCGCTGCCAACGCGCTGCGCTCGTTCGGCCAACAGGGAGAAGAGGTGCTGCGCGTGATTGCCGCCAGCGAGGTCTCGCGCAGCCAGCGCACGGCCTCCCTGATCCTTGCCGAGGGGCCGGCCGCCTGATGTTCGACTGGAGCCAAGAGATCGTCCTGGTTGCCTCCATCCTGTCCTGGTTCATCATCGTGACGGGACTGGCGCAGACGGCGGTTTACCTGCTGCAGCTCATCATCGCCGGCTATGCGCTGTCCAAGCGCCCGCCGGTCGCGCGTTCGGCGCTGCTGTGGCATCGCTATGGCGACGTCGCGCCGCCGATCGCGCTGCTGGTGCCCGCCTACAATGAGGAAGTGAACGTGGTCGAGAGCGTGCATTCGATGCTGGCGCTCGAATATCCGAATTTCGAGGTGATCGTCATCAACGACGGCTCCAAGGACCAGACGCTGCAGCGCCTTATCGAAGGCTTCAAGCTGGTGAAGTTCCACCGGCCCTATGAGGAGGCGCTCACACACAAGCCGATCCGCGGCCTCTATTCCTCGCCGATGACCGAACGGCTGTTCGTGGTCGACAAGGAAAATGGCGGCAAGGCCGATGCCCAGAATGCCGGCATCAATGTCTGCCGCGCGCCGCTGTTCTGCGTGATCGACGGCGATTCCATCCTCGAACCCGATGCGCTGATGCGCGCCGCCCAGCCCTTTATCGACGATCCCGAGCGCACCATCGCCGTGGGCGGCACGATCCGCATCGCCAACGGCTCGAGGATCGAAGGCGGCAGGGTGCGCGAGGTCCGGCTGCCGCACCGGCTGCTGCCGCTGCTGCAGGTGGTCGAATATTTGCGCGCCTTCCTCATGGCGCGGCTTGCCTGGAGCCGCATCAACACGCTGATGCTGGTGTCTGGCGCCTTCGGCCTGTTCCGGCGCGCGGAAGTGGTGGCGGTTGGCGGCTTCACCAGTGGTTCGATGGGTGAGGACCTGGACCTCGTGATCAAGCTGCACCGCCACATGATGGATACCAAACGCAAATACAGCATCCAGTTCATTCCGGAGCCGGTGTGCTGGACCGAAGCGCCGGAAACGCTGCGCGTTCTGGCAAGGCAGCGCACGCGCTGGCAGCGCGGCGCGCTCGAATGCTTCTTCCGCTACCGCTCCATGCTCTTCAACCCCCGCTATGGGCGTGTCGGCTTCCTCGGCTTTGGCCACATACTGGTCGTCGACGTGCTCGGGCCGATATCGGAGGTGCTGGGCTATGTGCTGATCCCGGCCTTCTGGCTGCTCGGCATCCTTTCGACCGAATATCTGCTGGCGTTCACGTCGCTGGTGTTCACCTATGGCGTTTGCGTGAGCGTGTGTTCGCTGGTCCTCGAAGAGGCCGAGCTTCGGCGTTTTCCGCGCGCGCGGGACCTCGCCGTGCTGACGGCCGTGGCCGTGTTCGAGAATTTCGGCTATCGCCAGCTCAACAATTTCTGGCGCGTGAAGGGCTGGTGGCAGTATCTGCGCGCCGACCAGAGCTGGGGCGAGATGACCAGGACCGGCCTGACCGGCCCGAAGAAGTGAACAGGGCAGGGCGTCGCCAATTTCTAATCTACGGCCCGCTCGATCTCGGCGATCAGCGCGTCGAGCGCCAGACCTGTCTCAGTGGCATCCGCTTGCGCGATCAGCAGCGTCTCCAGCGCGGACGCCCGCGCGCTGATATCCGGAAAGCCGAACGTCCCGCCCGCACCCGCCAGCGAGTGAGCGATCCTGACCAGAGGATCGTCGGCACTTCGCCCTGATAGCCGTTCATCCGCCATCACCTTCAGCTCAGCGAGCTGATCGGCGCACCGGGCCAGAAAACGAAGCCGCAAAGGGCCAAATGGATCGTTTGAAATGGGAACGCTACTCCACGCCGCAATGCCGCATTCAAACAGAAATCCGGACGGGTTGAAACACCAGCCGGCCTCGGGCACGGCTGCTGTTGCAGCGCGCGTCACGGCTTCGCCGTCACCGGCGCATATTCGAGCGCCACCACGCCGTTGCTGAATGGCGTGGCCGAGATCAGCGCGAGCGGCACTTTCTCGCCGGGCGGGAACAGCGGCTTGCCCTGGCCGACGGCGCCGGGATAGAGGAGCAGCCTGACGCGGTCGACCAGGCCATGGCGCAGCAATTCCTGCGCGACGCTGAGGCTGCCATGCACATAGATGTTGCCGCCGCTGCCCTGCTTCAGCGTGCTGACTGCTTCCGGCAGCTGGCCCTCGAGCAGTTCGGCCGGTTTCCAGTCGAGCGCCTTCAGGCTGGTGGAAGCGACATATTTCGGCAACGCGTTGAACCGCTCGGCAAAATCTCCGGTTTCGCTCGGCCAAGAGCCGGCAAAGATCTCATAGGTCGTGCGCCCCAAAAGCATGGCGCCGCTGTCGGCAAGCTCATCCTCCTTGAACCTTTGCATCTCGTCGTTCCAGGTCACGCCAGGCAGCTTCTCGACCTCGGCAATGCCATCGACGCTGATGAACTCGGTGACGATGAGTTTTCGCATGGCGCTCTCCTTTGGTCAGAGGACGGATGGCGCGGGCGTTTTGCGACACGCTCTGTGAAAGATAGCGCGGCGCTTTGGTTTTTTTGGCCGATGTCAGGCTCAAGCGTCGACCTCAGTCGACCTGGTGCTTAGCGTCACCTCCAAGTGGGCACGAGAAGCGCGTGGGGTGAGGGGAAGCATTGGTGGGTGGTCTGGGCTCGTTTGTCCGCTACCGCCGCTTTTGACCCAACGCCGACTTACGCAGCGCGCGACGTCAACGACCGCTTTGCGCCAGGGCGGCCGGTTTTGGCCGGAAGCGGACCGCCAGCTCCCAGCAGCGAGATCTATAAAAGCTGACATTCAGTTCTGCGCGAGCAGCGTCCTGATCTGACCCAAGGCTGCCGTTCAGTCTCGCGATCTTGAAGGTCCGGAAAAGCGGTGCGAGCCGACATTCGCCCAGGCCACCTTGGGTGTGTGTTTGCTCCGAAAGCGAAGATATGAATTGTAGAGTGTTGCTGTCCGGCGCGCGACGGTCGTGATAGATTTCCGGCCAGCGAGGTTAGCATCATGCCGGAGATCGCCTCTTGGCTGGCCCGCCTTGGGCTCGACAAGTACATTGAGGCGTTCACCGCGAACGAAGTTGATTTCGATGCACTTCGGCATCTCACGGAAGATGACCTGAGGGAGCTGGGCCTACCCGTCGGCCCGCGTCGCAAGGTTCTGGCGGCGATTTCCGCATTGGACGACGACACCATGTCGCCTGCGAGTTCCGTGTCCGCTCCGGTATCAGCGGCGCCTGTACGCGAGGCCGAGCGGCGGCACCTGACCGTGGTGTTCATCGACCTCGTGGGGTCGACCGAGCTGTCACAGCGGCTCGATCCGGAGGAAATGCGCGACGTCATCCGTGCCTACCAGAGTGCGGTGTCGGCCGAGATTGCACACTACGAGGGTTATGTTGCCAAGCTCATGGGCGATGGCGTGCTCGCCTATTTCGGCTGGCCCAGGGCGCATGAAGACGATGCTGAACGGGCAGTGCGCGCAAGCCTGGCGGCAGCAGCGGCGACCGCTAACCTGACGACGCCATCGGGCGAACCTCTTGCAGCCCGCATTGGCATCGCCACCGGCCTTGTCGTGGTCGGCGACCTGGTTGGCGAAGGGTCAGCGCAGGAAGAAGCCGTCGTCGGTGAAACGCCCAACCTTGCGGCACGCATGCAGGCCCTGGCCGAGCCGAACACCGTCGTGATTGCCGGCGGCACGCACAGGCTGGTCGTCGGGTTGTTCGACATGATCGATCTAGGCCGCCGCCAGCTCAAGGGCTTCGCAACTCCCATCCGCGCCTGGCGCATTATCGGCGAGGCCGACACGGAGGGGCGCTTTGATGCGCTGCATGGAGTTGCGACGCCTCTGGTGGGGCGATCCGAGGAACTCGAGCTTCTGCTTCAACGCTGGCAGCAGGCTCGGGCAGGAAACGGCCAGGCGGTATTGCTGTCTGGTGAACCGGGCATCGGCAAATCGCGACTGATAGCCGCGCTGGAAGAGCGATTGAGCGCCGAGCCGCACGCCCGGTTGCGCTATTTCTGTTCGCCCTACCACCTGAACACCGCGCTCTACCCGGTGATCAAGCAGCTCGAGCGTGCTGCGGGACTGGTGCGCAGCGACAGTTCGGAGACGAAGCTCGACAAGCTCCAGACTCTGTTGGGACAGGCTGTCCCCGACATTGCCGAAACGGTACCATTGTTGGCGGAGTTGCTGTCGATCGACACCCTTGGCCGCTATGCGCCCCTGAAGCTGACGCCGCAGGCGCGTAAATCACGTACGCTGACAACCCTGCTCCAACTACTCGAAGGATTCGCGGCGCGACAGCCGGTTCTGATGATTATCGAGGATGCCCATTGGATCGACCCGACGACCAGCGAATGGCTCGACATGCTGATCGACGGCCTACAAAGCGTGCCGGTTCTTCTCATCATAACCTTCCGCCCTGAGTTCAAGCCACGGTGGACGCCGCTATCGTACGTCACCGCGGTATCGCTCAGCCGCCTTGATCACGATCAGGGATCAGCGATCGTCGACCGGGTGGCTGGTGGCAAGATGCTGCCCACGGACGTTAGAAACCAAATTCTGGCCAAGACCGAGGGCGTGCCCCTATTCGTCGAAGAACTGACGAAGACTGTTCTCGAGTCCGGCCTCCTTACCGATGAAGGCGACCACTATGTCCTGTCGCGGACGTTGCCCTTCCTTGCGATCCCGTCGACGCTGCACGATTCGTTGATGGCTCGCCTCGACCGGCTCGCTCCGGTCAAGGAGGTGGCACAGATCGGCGCCTGCATCGGCCGTGTCTTCCAGCATCGTCTGCTGGCTGCTGTGACCGGCTACGATAATGCCCGGCTCGAGGGCATCCTGCAGCAACTTGAAAAGTCCGAACTCGTTTTTCGGCGCGGCGTCCCGCCCGAGGCGACCTACACGTTCAAGCATGCATTGGTCCAGGACACTGCCTATCAGAGCCTGCTGAAAAGCCGGCGGCAACACATCCACGCCAGCATCGCGTCAGAGCTGGAGGCGCAGTTCCGCGAGATCGTCGAGGCCGAACCTGAGACGCTGGCGTACCACTACGCTGCCGGCGGCCTTCCTCAGCAAGCCGTCGACTTTTGGCTGAAGGCTGGCCAACAAGCCCTGAAGCGATCGGCCCATCCTGAGGCGATTGCCAACTTAGGCAAGGGACTCGAACTGGTTGCGTCCTTGCCGGACGCAGAGAGTCGCCTGCGACAGGAGATTCATCTCCAGACGGCATTGGGCGTGACCATGATGGCAACCAGGGGCTTTGCAGCGACGGAGGTCCTGCAGGCCTTCTCCGAAGCCCGTACGCTTTCCGAGAAACTGGGTGATACGGACCAGTTGTTCGTCGCGCTCTGTGGTGAAGCCTCGTACCACATGATTTCCGGCAATTTGCCCGCCGCTGACGAACTCGGCGTTCAGTGCCTGGATCTCGCGCGGGCATCCGGCGACCAGACCCTACTCCTCGAGGCACATCATCGGCAATGGGCCACCAAATACTACATCGGAGACTATACTGCCGCCGAACACCATTTAGATTATGGTATCGCGACCTACGATCCCGATCGGGATCATCGCTTGACTTACATCTATACCGGACACGACCCAGGCGTCTGCTGCAGGAACTTTTCTGCGCTGATGCTTTGGCTTCGCGGTTATCCTGACCAAGCCCTTGTCCGTTGCCAAGAAGCCGTAACCTTGGCCGAACGAGTATCTCATCCCTTTACGATGGCGATGGCGCAGTCGATCTTCACCGACCTTCATCTCTTGCGGCGCGAACCCGCCGAAGGGCGCCGCTATCTAGAGAAATCAATCGCGCTGTCAAAGGAATTCGGCCTGCGGCGCGAGATGTCCGAGGGCAGATTCCAACTCGGCTGGGCGCTCGCTGAAGAGGGGCATTTGGTGGATGGCATCCGGGAGATGCGCGAGGGACTTGCAGCTATCACAGCGATGGGTGCGGAAGCTGGCTTGCAACACAACCTCTGTGTTCTGGCGCGGGCCTGCGGCGAGTGTGGTGGGGCAAGCGAAGGGCTGCCTCTATTGGATAGGGCGTTGAATATCGTCGCAGAGTTCGGTTCGAAACATCTTGTGCCTGAGCTGTTCCGCACCAAGGGTGAACTCCTGCTCCAGCAAAATCCCCAAGATGATACCGCCGAAAGCTGGTTCCGAAAGGCCCTGATCCTAGCCTGTGACCAAGGCACGAAATCGCTGGAGTTGCGGACGGCTCTTAGCCTCGCGCGGCTGTGCCACGCTCGGGACCGAGACGGAGAGGCTCGCGACCTGCTGACTCCTGTATATGCTTGGTTTACCGAAGGTTTCGATACGCGCGACCTCGTCGAAGCAAAGGAACTACTCGATCAATTTAGATAGATGCACTTTCAGAAGCACCAAGATCAAACTGAGAACGCCTCGTTGTTTGTATTGTCTCGACGATAAGAACTAATCTCCGGGGCGTCTGAATAGGGTCAAAATCACCTCACATCGCCTTCGGCGTCGAAGACCGCTCTGCATCAACGAGTGGCCGTTCCTTCCGCCACAAGCGAATGGCAAACTTTGGGCGCAACTGTGACCTCTACTATGGTCCCCAGCGATGGCTGCTTTCAGGCAGTGGCGAAGCTGACCTCTACGGCCGCCATCAGGCGCGAAGCGGTCGTCTCGGACACGCCCATACCCAAGTTATCCCCCTTGCCATCCCCAAATCCTTCCCCTAATCTCCCTCTGAGAAAACCTTTTCCCAAATCACCCCGCATCCGCTGACCTCACCAATCAGCACCTCGCAGGGCGATAAGAGAAAACCTTTTCCCAACTAAGGGAATTCGCCACCCACCATGTCCTCCGACGCCTCGCCAGCGCCCGCCAAGACACCGGTCACCTTGCGTCAGGTGGCCGCGTCCGCCGGCGTCAGCGTCGCGACCGCGTCGAAGGCGCTGAACGGGCAGGGGCGGATGACGGCCGAGACGCGCGAGCGTATTCGCGAGACGGCGCAGCGGCTGGGTTTTCGGCCGAACAGCCTGGCGCAGAGCCTGTTGCGCCGGCGCTCCTTCACCGTCGGGCTGCTCACCAACGATACCTATGGCCGCTTCTCGCTGCCGCTGATGTCCGGCGTTTCCGATGCGCTGGTCGATGCCGGCGTCTCGGTGTTCCTGTGCAATGTCGAGGACGACATGCGGCTCGCCCAGTTGCATGTCGAGGCCATGCTCGACAAGCGCGTCGACGGCATCATCGCCACCGGCAAGCGCATCGACCGCCATCTCCCGGTCGATCTCGCCAATCTGCGCATTCCGGTGATCTATGCCTTCACCCAGCCCGATCCCGACGCCGTCGGCTTCGAATCCGACGATGCCGGCGGCGCGCGGCTGGCGGTCGAGCATTTCTGCCGGCTGGGGCGCAGGCGCATTGCGCATGTCACCGGTCCGGCGAGCTTCGCCGTGGTGCATGAGCGTGCCCGGGCCTATCGCGAGGTGCTTGCCGAGCACGGCCTGCCGGTTGCCGAGCCGCTGCTCGGCGCCTGGTCGGAAGCATGGGGACATGAGGCGGTGGCAAAACTGTTCGACGGCAAGGCGGGCGGGGCAGGGACGCCAGACGCCGTCTTTTGCGGCAACGACCAGATCGCGCGCGGCGTCATCGATGCGCTGCGCGAGCGCGGCATAGGCGTGCCCGACGATGTCGGCGTCATCGGCTTCGACAATTGGGAGATCGTGGCCGAGGCAACGCGCCCGCCGCTGACCTCGGTCGACATGAACCTTTCAGCCCTTGGCCGCGAGGCCGGGCTCGCTCTGCTTTCGCTCGTCGGCGGCCAGGTGGCCGCGCCGGGCATCAGGAAACTGCCGTGCCGGCTGGTGGTGCGTCAGTCATGCGGCCGTCCACCGGGCGGCTGAGACAGGCCGCTGCTTGCCCCGTGAACCGGGCGGCGCGGCCGAACAGGGAGAAGAACCTATGAGGAGGAAGACCATGAAGACCATGATAGCCGGGCTCGCTCTTGCCGCGAGCATCTTTGCCTTGCCCGCAATGGCCGCCGACACCGCCAACATCTGGGTTCGCGCCGACGGCTCGAACTTCATGCCGCGCATCGTCGATGCCTTCAACAAGGCGCATGAGAACCAGATCAAGCTCGACATCATCCCCAATGCCGAGATCATCCCGAAATATGGCGCAGCGGCCGCCGGCGGCACCGCGCCCGACGCGCTGTCGCTCGACCTGATTTACACGCCGGCTTTTTCCGCCGCCGGCCAGTTGGAAGACATCACTGACTGGGCGAAGTCGCTGCCTTATTTCGCCAGCCTGTCGCCGGCCCATGTCAAGACCGGCACCTACAAGGGCCGCATCTACGGCCTGCCGTTCTCGGCCGACAGCTCGGTGCTGATCTGGAACAAAAAACTGTTCAAGCAGGCCGGGCTCGATCCCGAAAAGGGCCCGACCAACTGGGCCGAGATCGAAGCCGACGCCGAAAAGGTCAACGCGCTCGGCGGCGACATCAAGGGCTTCTATTTCTCCGGCAATTGCGGCGGCTGCAACATCTTCACCTTCACGCCGCTGATCTGGGCCTCGGGCGGCGATATCCTGAGCGAAGATGGCTCCAAGGCGACGCTGGACAGTCCGCAGCTGCGCGGCGCCATCGACCTCTACCGCTCGATGGTCAAGAAGGACCTGGTGCCGGCCGGCGCGCAGACCGACACCGGCTCCAATTTCTTTGCCGCCTTTGCCGCCGGCAATATCGGCATCACGCCGTCGGGCGCCTTCGCCATCGGCGCTTTGAACACGCAGTACCCGAATGTCGATTATGGCGTCACCTTCCTGCCGGGCAAGGATGGCGGCTGGTCGTCCTTTGCCGGCGGCGACAATTTCGTCGTCACCAAGGGCACCAAGAAACTCGCCGTGGTGAAGGAGTTTCTGGACTTCGCCTATTCGCTGGAAGGCCAGACCATTTTGGCGAAATACGGCAGCCTGCCGGTGCGCGGCGACATCGCCAAGGAGGCGCTCAAGGATCTCGATCCGCGCTACCAGATCGCCGCCGAAGCCATGGCCAAGGGCCGCACGCCCTATACGGTGGTGTTCAACGATCTGATCAACTCCGCCAACGGCCCGTGGACGCAGATGGTCAACGAGGTCTTCTTCGGCGACGATGTCGACGGCGCGATTTCGAACGCGCAGGAGACCATGCAGTCGATCATCGACCAGGCGCCGCAGAAATAAGGACTGGCTGGACGGCAGGGTGGCGCAACGCCCTGCCGTCCAAGGTCCTGACCCGGCCGCCCGCCCCGTCTCCCTGGCCGGGCGGCCGGACATCGCATCGCTAACGGTAGGATTGTCGCGTTGAGGAAGCTTACTTGCATTGCCGGCTCGAGGCGCCGCGCGGTTCGCCCTTCCTTCTCCCCTTGTGGGAGAAGGTGGCCGAGCGAAGCTCGGTCGGATGAGGGGTGCTCCAGCTTGGCGATACGTTCGAAATCGCCGCCGCCTCATTCCTTCCAGCACCCCTCATCCGTCTCGGCGCTGCGCGCCGATCCACCTTCTCCCACAGGGGGAGAAGGGAAGGCCCAGCCATGACCACCATCACCGCAACCTCCGCTCCAGCCCGCCCCAGGAAACTGGTCGGCGCCGGGCGTCGGCAATGGGTCGGCCTGCTCTATGTCGCGCCGGCGGTGGCGCTGGTCGTGGTGTTCTTCATCATCCCGCTCGGCATGACGGCGTGGATGTCGCTGCACAACTGGCCGCTGATGGGCGAGCACAGCTTCATCGGCCTTGCCAATTACTGGGCGATCCTGCGCGACACCAGGTTCTGGAACGCGCTGCGCTTCACCGGCTGGTACACGCTGGTGGTGACGATCGCGATCTTCGCGGTTGCCTTTCCGCTGGCGCTGTTCATCGAGCGTCCGCGGCGGCTCACCGGGTTCTACCGCACGTCCTTCTTCATGCCGGCCGTCATCGGCTTCGCTTCGGCGAGCCTGCTCTGGTCGTGGCTCTTGAATGTCGATTCCGGCCTGTTCAGCCCGGCCGCCTTCGACCTCGGCCTGACCGCAAAGAAGGTCAACCTTCTGGCCACCTTCCAGCCGGCCTTCTGGTCGATCATCGCCATGGTCGTGTGGAAGGTGGCGGGCTTCACAATGATCATCCTGATGACCGGCCTGCAGTCGATCCCGACCGACTTGCAGGAGGCGGCGATGATCGACGGGGCAGGGGCGTTCGCCCGCTTCCGGGCGATCACGCTGCCGCTGATGCGCCGCACGCTGGCACTGGCGCTGATCCTGTCGGTCGCAGGATCCATCCTCGCCTTCGACCAGTTCTACATCATCCTGCGCGGCGGCCCGCGCAACCAGACGCTGACCGCCGTCTACTGGATCTTCAACCAGTCGTTCGTCTCGTTCAAGCTGGGCTATGGCGCGGCACTGTCGATGATCCTGCTCGCCATCCTGGTCGCGCTCAGCACGATCCAGCTCTGGCTGCTGCGCAAACCCGAGGGGGTCGACTGATGGCGCAGGCACGCAGCCGCAGCAGCCGCTTGCGCCTCGGCATCGCCGAGCACGCCACCGGCATGATCGCCTCGGTGCTGTTCCTGGCGCCGATCGTCTGGACCGTGCTGTCGGCCTTCAAGCCCTCGCAGGAGGCGCGCCTGCCGCCGCTGCCGCCCTGGCCGACGACAGGCTTCTCGGTCGAGAACTACGGCACGCTCAACACCTTCGGCGACGGGCTCTGGCTGCCGGCGCAAAACAGCATCTATGTCTCGGTGATGACGGTGGTGTTCTCCGTCATCGTCAGCGTGCTCGCCGGCTACGGCTTCTCGCGCTTCCGCTTTCCGTTCAAGGACCTGCTCTTCGTCGTCATCCTGTCGACGATCATGATCCCGTTCCAGTCGATCCTGACGCCGATCTTTCTGGTGCTGACCAAGATCGGCCTGCACAACACGCTGACCGGGCTGGTCTGCGTCTATGTCACGCTGCAGCTGCCGTTCTCGATCTTCATGATGCGCAATGCCTTCGACGCGGTGCCGCGCGAGATCGAGGAAGCCGCGCGCATGGACGGCGCCAACAACGTCACCATGCTGATCAGGGTGATGCTGCCGCTGGTCTGGCCGGGCATCGTCACCATCGCGCTGTTCGCCTTCCTCGGCGCCTGGAACGAATTCCTGGCGGCCCTGGTGCTGATGACCGACCAGTCGAAATTTACGCTGCCGATCATGATGACGGCGCTGCAGTCCGGCCGCTTCGGCGCCATCGACTGGGGCGCGGTGCAGGCGGGCGTCACCGTGATGATGGTGCCGTGCCTGATCCTCTTCCTCTTGCTGCAGCGCTTCTACATCCGCGGCCTGATGGCAGGGGCCGTGAAATGACCAATCGCATTCGAACGGAGTTGAATTGATGACCGCAACGCAATCCGCCAAACAACCCGCCAGCAAGACCGTCACCTCGGGCAAGCCGATGCTCGCCTTCCGGCCGCTGCCGGTGCCGCAGGTCGATGTGCGCGGCTTCTGGGGCGACCGCGTCGATGCGGTGGCCTCGCGCACCGCCGACATCCTCTACGAGCGCTGCGTTGCCGCGCGCATGCTGGAGCAGATCGACCCCGACCGGCCATCGCCGGGTGTCGTCATCCCGTTCCACTCGCCGTCGCCCGACGAAGTCTCCTTCACCGGCAACGAGTTCACCGGCTCGACGGTGACCACCCAGATGTTCTGGGATTCCGATTGGGGCAAGACGATCGAGACCGCGGCCTACTCGCTCTACCGCCGCCGCAACGATGCGCTGGAGGCCAAGATCGACACCGTCATCGACATGTACGGCAAACTGCAGCAGCCCGACGGCTATCTGTCGAGCTGGTATCAGCGCATCCAGCCGGGCTTGCGCTGGACCAATTTGCGCGACTGCCACGAACTCTATTGCGCCGGTCATCTGATCGAGGGCGCCGTCGCCTATTATCAGGCCACGGGCAAGCGCAAGCTGCTCGACATCATGTGCCGCTATGTCGACCACATCGCCGACACCTTCGGTCCCGAGCCCGGCAAGAAGAAGGGCTATTGCGGCCATGAGGAGATCGAGCTGGCGCTGGTCAAGCTTTCGCGGGTCACCGGCGAGCAAAAGTACATGGATCTGGCAAAGTACTTCATCGACCAGCGTGGACAGCAGCCGCATTATTTCGACGAGGAGGCGCGCGCCCGCGGCGCCGACCCGAAGGCCTATCATTTCAAGACCTACGAATACAACCAGTCGCACAGGCCGGTGCGCGAGCAGGACAAGGTCGTCGGCCACGCGGTGCGGGCGATGTACCTTTTCTCCGGCATGGCCGATATCGCCACCGAATATGGCGACGACACGCTCAGGGTGGCGCTTGATCGTCTGTGGGACGACCTGACCACCAAGAACCTCTACATCACCGGCGGTATCGGGCCGTCGGCGCACAATGAGGGTTTTACCGCCGACTATGATCTCCCCAACGAGACCGCCTATGCCGAGACCTGCGCCTCGGTCGGGCTGGTGTTCTGGGCGAGCCGCATGCTCGGCATGGGGCCCAACGCGCGCTACGCCGACATGATGGAGCGGGCGCTCTACAACGGCTCGATCTCCGGCCTGTCGCTCGACGGCTCGCTGTTCTTCTACGAAAACCCGCTGGAAAGCCGCGGCAGGCACAACCGCTGGAAATGGCACCGCTGCCCGTGCTGCCCGCCCAATATCGGCCGCATGGTCGCTTCGATCGGCAGCTATTTCTACGGCCTCTCGGACGATGCCTTGGCCGTCCACCTCTATGGCGACTCGACCACCCGCTTCGAGATCAAGGGAGGGCAGGTCGAGCTCGTCCAGACCAGCAACTATCCCTGGGATGGCGCCGTCTCGATCCGCGTCGAGCCGGCGGCGCCGGTCGAGTTTACGCTTCACCTGCGCGTACCGTCCTGGTGCCGCAAGGCGGCGCTCAGGGTCAATGGCGCCGCTGTTGATCTGGGGAGCGTGACCAGGGACGGCTATGCCGCGATCCAGCGCGAATGGCAGCGCGGCGATCGCGTCGAGCTCGAGCTCGACATGTCGATCGCCCGGCTCTTCGCCAACCCCGAAGTTCGCCAGGATATCGGCCGCGTCGCACTTGCCCGCGGTCCGCTGATCTACTGCGTCGAGGCGACCGACAATGCCGGCCAGCTGCACCGCATCACCTTGCCGCGCACGGCCGAGATCGAGGCGCATACCGAGCCAAACGTGCTAGGCGGTGTCGTGACGCTTTCGGCCACCGGCAGCAGGGAGGCGGCCGAGAACTGGGACAGCGGCCTCTACCGCACCGATGCGCCTGCCGTGGAGGAGACAAAGCTTACGGCGGTTCCCTACTACGCCTGGGACAATCGCGAGCCCGGCGAGATGCTGGTCTGGCTGCGGGACGGATGAGGCGCTGCGTTAGAGGTGCACGAAAGCCGTAAGCGGCAGATGATCGGAGGCGACCCGTGACAGCGGCGTGTCATGGGCTTCCACCGACGAGATCATCCCGTGCCGGTTTGCCATGATCCGGTCGAGCGCGAGCAGCGGCAGGCTCGATGGAAAGGTGGGAACCGCCGGCGGCGACGGCCCGAAAGTCGTATGCAGCGTGTTCAGCGCGGAACGGTTGCCGAGCCGCCATTCGTTGAGGTCGCCGAGCAGCAGCGTCGGCTTTTCGTCCGGGCTGTTCATGATATCGAGCACGACGCGCGCCTGTTCGGAGCGTGAGCGGCGCAGCAAGCCGAGATGCGCGGCGATGACACGCAGCGTCCGTTTTTCGTCCATGTCGATTTCGGCTACCAGCGCCCCGCGCGGCTCGAGCCCCGGCAGCTTTATCTGGTGGACATCGCGAACCGTGCCGCGCTTGAACAAAAGGACGTTGCCGTGCCAGCCGTGCCCCTTGCCGTTTCCGGACACCGGCACGGGCACCAGGCCGGTCTCCATTTCGAGACGCCCAAGATCGAGAAGCCCGGCGCGGTCGCCGAAACGGTTGTCGGCCTCCTGCAGCGCCATGACATCAGGGCAGATTTCCCGGATGACGCGGACAATTCGTTCGGGGTCGAATTTTCTGTCGACGCCAACGCATTTGTGGACGTTGTAGGATGCGACCAGCGCACTGGCGCCGTCCACAGGCTCGCGCGGCTCGGTCCTCGTCGTCCGGGATTTTCGGCGGCGAATGGACAGGAGCATGTTCTCGGGAAGGCTGCGGCCGGTTCTCTTCATCGTGTCTGCTGCTCGTCTTCCCCAGATATAGGTCCGGCTAGAGATAAGGCGATCCCAACCACAGCACCCGGTCGAACAGGCGAACGATGAATGGCCGGGCCTTCAAGGCGTCGAGCGTCACTTGTGTCGCGGATTGAATTGCCGATCCGATACGCGCGTCGATCTCGGCGGCAAAGCCTGCATCCAGAACCTCCATGTCGATCTCGAAGTTCAGCCTGAGCGACCGGGCGTCGAGGTTGGAGGAACCTATATAGGCCCACACCCCATCGACCGACAGCAACTTCGAATGATCGAACGCCCCCGCGTGGCGCCACACGCGGCAATAGTGCTTCAGCACCTGGTCGAACTGCGCCGTCATGGCGCGGTCGACGAGGAAGAGGTTGTTCACCGCTGGCACGACGATGTCGATCTCGACGCCGCGCCGGGCTGCCGTGGTCAGCGCGCTGATCAGTTCCCGGTCCGGCAGGAAATAGGGCGACATGATGCGGATCGATTTGCGGGCGACGGAAAATGCCCCCATCAGCAATTTGTGGTTCGTCTCGATACTGGCATCCGGCCCCGACGCCACCGCCCGCACCAGCATAGGCTGATCGGGAGGCGGCAAGGGTTTTTCCACATGCCATGTCTCGCCCTTCAGCGCCTCGTTGCCGGCAAAACGCCAATCCTCGGCGGCAACCGAAAAGAGGTCGGCCACGACCGGTCCGGTGACCTGGAAATGCGTATCCCCAGCGCTGGTGGAACCCGCGAATTCGGCTGAGAATCCCTTTCGGATGTTCATGCCTCCCGTGAATGCCACCATGCCGTCGACAACCAGGATTTTCCTGTGCGTTCTCAGATTGGCATAGGGAAGTCGCAGGCCCATGACGATGTTGCCATTGAAGAGATCGACGGTGACGTTGGCCTCTCGCAGGAGCTTCAGGATGCTGGGGACCGAGTAGCGCACACCAACGGCATCGATCAACACGCGAACGCTGACGCCCCTGCGGACCGCTCCGGCCAGCGAGTCGACGAAAAGCCGCCCGACATCGTCATTGTCGAAGATGTAGGTCTCGAGAAGGATGCTGCGTTGCGCATCGTCGATCGCCCGGCACATCACGGCATAGGCTTCGTCACCGGTCTTCAAGATCGTGATTGTGTTTCCCGACGTCAGGGCGCGCCGCGCCACTCTGTCGCCCAATGTCTTCAGTCCGGCGAAACGCTGGCCGTAGCGCTCGAAGATCAGCTCTTCGCTGGCGATGTCGCGCTCGCGCTCTGCAGTTGCCGTCTCACCGGCGGTCGGCCGCTGCGCGCTGATCGTTGCACGACGGATACGGTTTATGCCGGCTACGGTGTAGATGATCGCGCCGAGGAATGGCGACAGCAGCATAACGCCCACCCAGCCGGTTGCCGCGCGCACGTCTTCCTTTGTCATGATGGCATGAGCGATGCCGACGGCCGCCATCGCCACCGAAATGATCAAGATAAGCTGAGGCCAGTGACTCACTATGGTCTGCAACATCGGCAGGACTATTGAGCGAGCGGCCTCAGAAGGCAATGCAGCGGATCAAATCCGGCTGCTGGGGCCGATGAGGGAGTAGGCTTAGTCTTGCATATGCGGAACCACGGGTGTGATGAGTCCCCATCCACTTGTGGCGGCAGGGGCTGCGTTCATGCTTACTTCCGTCACCAGCTTCCGGCGAAGGGCCTTGATGTAGTCGTTTGGCCCCGTCGGCGATATGACGAAGGCTTGGGAGCCGCCAATGACCGATCGGGCAAAGTAGGATGCCAACGGTTGCTCCGGGTTCTCGCCTTCCGTTGGAATGGCGATTGCATTGATCGTGTATCCCTTGGTGATGGCGTTCAGCCTGCTCGGCTGAACCGGAAGCCCGTCGTTGTTCTCGCCATTGGAAGAGATGTCGATCACTTTCTTCATCGCGTTTCCAGGAAACTGATCGAGCAGGAGACTTCCGACGTCGATGGCCGAGGAAACCGATGTTCCGCCTCGGCCTCTGCGGGTATAGCCGGTATCGCCCTTCTTGCTGATCACCGCCGCCGCTGCCTTGGCATCTTCGAGCCCGCAGATCCTTGTCCACGGCAGCACAATGCGCGTGTGCCCGGGGCTCGACCATTCAAAATAGGCCACCCCGATGCAGCCAAGATAATTTCGGGTGATGGCGGCAATGATCTCGGGCGAAGTAAGTGCCGCGGCATGTCCCTCGCGCTGCAGGTCGGCAATCTTCGGGTCAATCGAGGACGAGAAATCGACGGCGAACACGATCGCCACATCGACATTGGAGGCATGTGCCGGCAGCCCCCCAAACATCGACGCCGCAAGCAACGTTGCCAGTCTCAGGAATGAGGGACCGGCTTCCTCGGACACACGTTCGAACATGGTACTCTCCATTTCAACAACGGGCTGTTTTTCGAGGTGGTCAATGCACGGCAATCAAGACGAGCGCAGCGAGGAAGGGTCTCGGTAAGGAGCATGGCGTGCCTCCTCTTGACCGGGATTGGCGGCGGCGAAGGCTGGCACCGGAGCGTCGAATGGTTGAATCGGATCGGTCTGCAGGGGCGCACGTGCCTGCGGCGTTCGGTTCGACATTGCGACCGACAGGATCGCGCCGAGAATGATCGCGCCCCCCAATGCGCCTGCTGGCGAGGTCTGCTCCCCGAGGAAGATCGCCGCGCCTAGCGCGCCGAAGACGCTTTCGGCACTGACGATCACGGCGGCATGGCTGGCCGAGGTGTAGCGCAGGGCGACAATCTGTATGCCGAAAGCAAATGCGGTGGAGAATATACCGAGGACCGCCAGTTCCGGGCCGGCTGCAAATGCAGCGGCCATCGACAAATTGCCGTGCATTGCCCCGAGCGGCAGGGCGAAGGCGGCGGCGCCGAGGAACTGTGTCGCCGCGGCGGTGAATGGCCGCCCGTGGGTCTGCATATGCTGGCCAAGCTCGACCGTCCAGAGCGCATAACAGGCAGCCGACAGGACAGCGGTGAGATCGCCAGCGCTGAAACCGGCGATCCCGCCGGACAAGAGCAGGGCACCGACTACGGTCAATCCGGCGGCGAATGTCAGACTGGCTGTCGGACGTTCGCCGATAAGTAGCCACGCAGCCAGCGGCGTCATCACCGTTGCCGTGCTTATCAGAAAGCTTGCATTCGTGACGGTGGCGCCGAGATAGCAAAGCTGCTGAAGCATGATGGAGATGGCAAACAGCGCCCCCACTCTGGCCAGGCTGGCAAGATGGCCCGCCCCGACCGGCAGTCGCCTTTCAGTCAGGACAAAGGGCAGCACAAGCAGCCCGCCGATCAGGCAGCGCAGACCAACGGCACTCAGCGCATCGAGGTGGTCGAGCACCGTCTTTTGCGCGACATTTCCGAAGCCCCACAAGGCGGCGGCAAACAGGAGCAGCAAATTGGCTCTAAGCTTTGACATCCGCCGCCCCCTCGGGCCAAAGCCTGCCGCAGGCTCAGTCACCCCTAATTCAGCGAAGTCTAATCGACCGACCGTCACGAGAGCGCTTGAGGCGCGGCTCTACTGTTTGCGAAGCGTTAGTTTTGAGTTAGAATTTCGTCACGAGGGAAGCTGTTAAGCAAATGCAAGATGCGGATGGCGTCACTGCAAGTAGAATCTCGCTTTTCGGCGGTTTCCGGATTGAAAAGGAGGCTGTCGGCCCACTCTGGCTGACCGGGAAGCGAGGCCCCGCGATCATTGCCTATCTGGCCCGCTGTCCGGGTATGTCGGCGACAAGGGAAAGGCTTGCTGACCTGCTATGGGGCGATAGCGATAGCGAGCACTCACGCAACAGCCTGCGGCAAACCCTCAGCGTCCTGCGCCGGGATTTGTCACGAGCGGGGGTGGATCTCATTCATTCCCGCAAGGAGTTGATCGGCCTCAGGCCGGATGCGGTTCGCGTCGACGTCGGGGAGTTCGAATCCGGCCTCTCAGCCCGTTCCGCACCGGAACTCGAGACTGCTCTGGCGCTTTGCACCGGGCCATTTCTCGATGGCTTTTACCTGGGAAGCAACGCTTTCGATGAATGGGCGGCATCGGAACGCGAAAGACTTTTGAGCCGCGCGCTGGAGTCGATGGAAAAGCTTGCCCGGCTGGTGGACGCTGAAAGCGGACTGGCCGTGGCTGATCGAATTCTGGCCATGGAGCCGACGCGGGAGGAAGCCTATCGGCTGAAGATGGAACTGCTGGTCGCGTGCGGCCAACGTGACAAGGCGTCGCGAACATTCGAGGCTTGCAGAAGCATCCTGAAAAAGGAGTTTGGTGTCGACGTCAGCCCCGAGACGCGGGCGCTTTGGCAGTCTCTCTCTGCTGCCGACGTCTCATCAGGCCAGCAATCGGTCAATGGTGCTCCGGCCGTTCAGCACACCGGGCGTCCGTCCATCAGCGTCGCCGACTTCGTCAATCTGACCGGAGAGCGAGGCGACGATTTCTTCGCCAAGGGCCTCGTTCATGACATCACCACGGCGCTTTCGGAGGTGGCCAGCTACATCGTCATCTCAGGGCTATCGCCGCTCGAGAAGAGTGGCGAGGAATCCAGGGCGTCGGCTCCAAGGGCCCGTTACATGCTCAGCGGCAGTGTCCAGAGATCCGGGGACGAACTGAGGGTGAACGTCCAACTTGTCGACGCTGCCGGTGGTCACAATGTCTGGGCCCAAAAATTCGACGGTCACTTCGAGAATGCCCTCGCGTTCCAGGACAGGATCGCTCAATCGGTTGTGCTGGCCGTGATCCTCGAACTTCAACTGACCAACTGGAAAGTGCGCGACAAGAGCCCGCCCGGCCCGCCCGAAGTGCGCAGGTTGGTGAACGAAGCGCTCATGAAGTATTTCGAGATGACTCGAGACTCACTCCTGGCCGGGATAGAGCTCGCCGAGAAGGCACTTTCGCTTAGCCCCGACAATGCCCGTGCCAAGCGGACGCTCTCGATCTTGATCTCCATGGGCGTGGCTTTTGGCGCGTTGTCTCGGGAGCAGGGTCAAATCGAGCATGCGCTGGCACTTGCGGAAGATGCGGTGAGGGCGGTGCCGGACGACGAGATTGCCCGGTGCATCCTGTCTTTTGCTCTCGAAAGCGCCGGCCGTATCGACGAGGCGATCGCCGAATGCCGGCATGCGATTAGTCTCAACCCAAGCTATCCCAGCGGCCACGGTGATATTTCGATGCTCTTCGCCTTGCGCGGTCAGCTCAGCGAAGCCGTGCGCGAGGCCAACGAGGCGATCCGGCTCGGAACGCATGACGTCATCGACTTCTGGCGTCACCACGGCCTGGTTGTGGCGCTGTTCGCCGCTGGTGACGATCGGCGGGCGCTCGAAGTCGCCCGCAAGGTGGTCAGGACCAAGCCGGGCTTCGTTCGTGGCGCCCTTTATTGGGCCGCGGCCGCGTCGGCGACCGGTAACAACGAAGAGGCTTCCCGGGCCATCCATCATTGCCTGTCACAGCTTCCACATCTCAATCTGGGCAATGTCTGCCCTGGCTTTTTGCCGCGCTATATGAAGGACCATCATCACTCCCGGCTGCTTGAAATGCTGTCGAGAGCAGGTCTTCCGAGTTCCTAAATCCTCCAAGTGCAGCCGGTCGTGCCGACGCGCATTGGCTCGAATGAATGAGCGTCATCGAGAATTCATCGGGGGAGGGAGGCCTCGCGCCTCAGTCCTTGGCGCGCTCCACATAGGCACCGTCGGCCGTCATCACCACAACGCGTGTACCGGCGCTGATGTGCGGCGGCACCGCCGTGCGCACGCCGTTGGAGAGCATGGCGGGCTTGTAGGACGAGGAGGCCGTCTGGCCCTTGGTCACCGGTTCGGTCTCGACCACCTCGAAGGTGGCGCGCTGCGGCAGCACCAGCGAGATCGCGATGCCGTTGAACTGCGAGACCTGCACCGGCATGCCTTCCTGCAGATAGGGTGCGGCGTCGCCGACCACGCCCTCCGACACCGCCACCTGGTCGTAGGTTTCCGGGTTCATGAAATGATAGCCTTCGCCGTCGGCGTAAAGGAAGGTGTGCTCGCGCTCCTCGACATAGGCGCGCTCGACCTGCTCGGTGGTCCGGTAGCGCTCGGAAACCTTTACCCCGTCGCCGATGCGGCGCATGTCGAGCTGGGTCACGGGCGTACCCTTGCCAGGGTGGATGTTTTCGGCAAAGAGGATCACATAGAGCTTGCCGTCCTTATCGACGACGTTGCCTTTGCGTAGGGAACTGGCGATGACCTTCACCACGGGGAACAATCCTAAAGTTTGTTGGCCTGAAAGAGCCGATTGGCACAAATCGGCTGCGAGAGCCGTCCGCTGCGGCCTAGCGCATCTTGGTCCGAACCGCCAGCCCCCACTGCACGTCCATTGCCGATGAGCCTGGCCCGATGATCACCGCTTCGCCCTGGTGGACGCCCGACGTCCACGCCGACCGCCGGCCGCGGCTGATCCAGCGCAACGCGATCGCAGCCTCCATGCGCGACTGGTTCGCGCGGCGCGACTTCATCGAAGTCACCACCGCGGCGTTGCAGGTCTCGCCCGGCAACGAGGCGCATCTGTCGGCCTTCGCCACCGAGGTGATCGGGCCGGACGCCGTACGCTCGCCGCTCTATCTCCACACCTCGCCGGAATTCGCCTGCAAGAAGCTGCTTGCCGCCGGCGAGCAGCGCATCTTCAGCCTGGGTGCCGTCTGGCGCAACCGCGAGCGCGGCCCCTTGCACCATCCCGAATTCACCATGCTCGAATGGTACCGGGTCGGCGAGACCTATGAGAGCCTGATGGCCGACTGTGCTGCGCTGCTGGCGCTGGCGGCCGAGCGTGCCGGTGCAAAAACCTTCCGCTTTCGCGGCCGCGAGGCCGACCCGTTCGCCGAGCCGGAGCGCCTGAGCGTCGCCGACGCGTTTTCGCGTTATGCCGGCATCGACCTGCTCGCCACGGTCGCCGCGGATGGCAGCACCGACCGCGCCGCCCTGCATGACGCCCTGGTCAAGGCAGGCTTGCGCACCGCGTTCGACGACAACTGGGCCGACCTGTTCAGCCGGGTGATGGTGGAAAAGGTCGAGCCGGCGCTGGGGCAGGGACGGGCCACCATTCTTTACGGCTATCCGATCTCGGAGGCCGCGCTCGCCCGGCCGAGTGCCGCCGACCCGCGCGTTGCCGAACGCTTCGAGCTCTATTGCTGCGGCGTCGAACTCGCCAACGCTTTCGGCGAACTCACTGATCCGGCCGAGCAGCGTCGCCGCTTTGCCGCCGAAATGGACGAGAAGGAGCGCGTTTATGGCGAGCGCTATCCGCTGGACGAGGATTTTCTCTCGGCTCTCGCCATCATGCCGCAGGCGAGCGGTTCGGCCCTGGGCTTCGACCGGCTGGTCATGCTCGCCACCGGCGCGCTCAGGATCGACGACGTGATCTGGACGCCTGTCGCCTGAAACGGGCTATGCGCGCGTGCCTGGCCGCTTCTGGCCGCGCCGCGCCAGAATATTGGCCACGACCAGCAGCACGATCGACAGGCCCATCATCAGCGTCGCGGCGGCGGTGATCGCGGGCGAGAGTTTTTCGCGCAAGCCAATGAACATTTCGAGCGGCATGGTGCGCTGGTTGGCGCTGGCCAGGAACTGCACCACGACCACCTCGTCGAACGAGGTGACGAAGGCGAACGCCGCGCCCGAGAGTACGCCGGGCAGGATCAGCGGCAGCATCACCTTGAAGAACGACCGCACCGGCCTGGCTCCCGAGATCGCTGCGGCGCGCATCAGATTGCGGTCGAAGCCGGTCAGGCTCGCCGCCACGGTGACGACGACGAAGGGGCTGGCAAGTGCCGTATGCGCCAGGATGATACCGGCATAGGTGCTGGCCAGCCCGACGCGGGCGTAGAACAGATACGAGCCGACGGCGGTGATCACCACCGGCACGATCAGCGGCGACAAAAGCAGCGGCATGACGATGCGGCGTCCCGGGAATTTTTCGTCGGCCAGAGCGATCGCCGTCATTGTGCCGAGCGTCGTGGCGATCAGCGTCGTGCCGAAGGCGACCAGCAGGCTGTTGCCGATCGCCGACTGCCAGCGCTGGGTGCCGAGCACGACCTCGTACCAGCGCGTCGAAATGCCTTCGAGCGGAAAGATGAAGAAGGAGCCGCTGTTGAACGACAGCGGCACCGGAATGAGGATCGGCACCAGCAGGAACAGGATCACCAGCCCGCACCACAGCCACAACAGCCCGATGCGGATGCGCTCGCCGGTGGTCGGATAGGGAGACAGCATCATGGCGAGAAGCTCCTATACGAGTTTCACCCGGTCGAGGCCGAGGATGCGGGCGAAGATGCCGAACAGCGCCAGCGTGAACACCAGCAGGATGAAGCTGAGCGCCGCCGCCATCTCCCAGTTCAGCTCGACATTGACGTAGTTGGCGATGAAGTTGCTGATCAGCTGGTCGCTGGCGCCGCCGATCAGCGCCGGCGTGATGTAGTAGCCGAGGCACAGGATGAAGGTGAGCAGGCATCCGGCCATGACACCCGGAAAGACCTGCGGAAGGTAGATGCGGCGAAACGCTGTGAACGGCCGCCCGCCCAGCGAATAGGCGGCCTTCATTTGCGACGGCGGGATGGTCCGCATGACGCTGTAGATCGGCAGCAGCGTGAACGGCAGCTGGATATGGGTCATGGCGATGATCAGGCCGACGCGGCTGTACATCAGGTCGAGCCGGTCGTCGGCGACGCCGAGCCACAGGAGCATATGGTTGACCAGGCCGAACTTCTGCAGCAGCACCGTCCAAGCCGCCGTGCGCACCAGGATCGACGTCCAGAACGGCAGCAGCACAGCGACGATCAGGATGGCGGCCAGCCCCTTCGGCGCGCTGGCGATGAGATAGGCCAGTGGAAAGCCCAGCAAGAGTGTCGCCAGCGTCACCGCCGCCGCGACGAAGAAGGTGCGCATGAACACCTGCAGGAAGATCGCCTGTTCGGGCGGCACGCGTTCGATCGAACCATCGGCGTTCCAGCGCAAGTCGAGGGCGCTGAGCAGATAGAACGAGGTCACGGCGTGGGTGCCGCTGGCGATCGCCGGCCAGGTGCCCGGCTGCGACCAGAACGGCACGGATTTCACCACCTCCAGCGGCGGCCTGTCGCCGGCGCCTTCGAGCTGGCGCACCGTCTTCAGCACCTGGCTGCGCGCGCCAGGCAGGCGGGCGTTCAGGCTCTTGGCGAGCTCATAAGAGGTGCCCTTGGCCTGATTGTCCTTGAGGTCGGCGGCTAATGCCAGGAAGGCAGCATCGTCGGGCAGGCCGCTGCCGCTCCAGCCGCTGAGCGCCTGGGACGTCTGCGGCAAGGCATTGGCGATGGTCGGATCGTAGACGGCGCGCGACAGCAACAGCACGATCGGGATGCCGAAGCTCAGCGCCAGCAGCACCAACAGTGGTGCGGCCAGCGCCAGCGAGCGCAGCCGGTCGCCGAACTCGGCGCGGCGGATCGCCGCCGACACCGACTTGAGATCGGCATCGGCGGCTGACCGGCCGCGGGCCAGCGCGGGCCGGTCGAGTTCGCTGGGCGGGACCGCCGTCATCGACTTCTACTGCGCGAGCCAGGCGTTGAAGCGCTTGACCAGGTCCTCGCCATAGTCGCCCCAGAATTCGGTGTCGGCGACGAGATAGGCACCCTTCAGATGCTCGGGAGCGTTCGGCAGCTTAGGCAAGGCGTCGGCGGCGACGAAGGACGCCGCATCGATGCGCACCGGTCCGTAGGTGATGTAGCTGGCGAGCTTGGCGTTGTTCTCGGGCTGGCTGATATAGGCAAGGTATTTGTAGGCGAGATCCGGGTTTTTGGCGCCCTTCGGAATCGCGATCATGTCGTATTCCAGGATCTGGTTGTTCCAGACGATCTTGAACGGCGCGCCGTCCTTGTCGATGGCGTTCTGGATGCGGCCGTTCCAGGCGGTGGTCATAACCACTTCCTTGGAAGCCAGAAGCTGCGGCGGCTGCGCGCCGGCATCCCACCAGACGATGTCCTTCTTGATCGTGTCGAGCTTCTTGAAGGCGCGGTCGACGCCTTCGGGCGTGCCCAGCACCTTGTAGACGTCGGCGGGCGCGACGCCATCGGCCATCAGCGCCCATTCGAGGTTCTGCGCCGGGAACTTGCGCATGGCGCGCTTACCCGGGAATTTGGTGGTGTCGAAGAGGTCGAGCACCGAGGTCGGCGCTTCCTTCAGCACGGTCGGGTCATAGGCCAGCACGTCGCCATAGGCGTCGAGGCCGACGCCGCAATCGAGCGCGGAGCCTTCGAGGAATTTGTCGCGCGGCGCGATCTTGGAGTAGTCGAGACGCTCCAGGATGCCAGCGTCGCAGCCCTGCAGCACGGTCGCGGTTTCCACCGTCACAAGGTCGATCGGCACGTTGCCGGTGTCGACCATGGCTTTGACCTTGCCGAGATCACCGAGATATTCCTGCTCGACGATCTTGGTTCCGGTCTCCTTGGTGAACGGCTCGAACCACGCCTTGCGCTGCGCGTCCTGCCAGGCGCCGCCGCTGGCCATGATCGACAGCTCGTCGGCGACGGCGGCGTGGCCGATCGCCATCCAGGCGGTTGCCGCCGCAAGCGCGAGCAGCCGGGTCTTGGTGATTTTCATGTGATCTTACTCCCCTGTTGTTTTTGATATCGATCCGGCCGTTCCGGCATCGGCCGGGAAGGCGCGGCAATCACCGGGCGCACAGGAAACCATCACCGGCTCCCCATTCGCCATGGTCGCTTCGGGGCCGACCTTGACGGTCAGCACCTGTCCGTTTTCGAGCCTGGCCAGCAGGCGCTGGTGATCGCCGAGATAGATGCGGCCGTCGACCGTGGCAGTCAGCCTGTTGCCGGCCTGCGCTGCGGCCGCCAGGCCGAGCCGCTCGGGGCGGATGGCGACATGGCAGGCGCCACCTTCGGCGACGCCGATGGCCAAAGCGGTGATCGCGCCGCCGCCGTCCAGAGCGACGCGGCATTCCTTGCCGACCACGTGTTCGACCTTGCCGGCCAGCGTGTTGTTCTCACCGATGAAGCTCGCCACGAAAGAGCTTTGCGGCGTGTTGTAGAGATCGTCGGGCGAGCCGAGCTGGGCGATGCCGCCATTGTTGAACACGGCGACGCGGTCCGACATCGTCAGCGCCTCGCTCTGGTCGTGCGTGACATAGACGATGGTGACGCCGAGCATCGTGTGCAGCTGCTTGATCTCGAGCTGCATATGTTCGCGCAGCTTCTTGTCGAGCGCGCCGAGCGGCTCGTCCATCAGCACCAGACTCGGCTCGAACACCAGTGCGCGCGCCAGCGCCACGCGCTGCTGTTGGCCGCCGGAAAGCTGCGTCGGCCGGCGGTCGCCGAACTGCTTGAGCCGCACCATGTCCAGCGCGCGGCCGACACGGGTGGTGATGTCAGCCTTGTCGATCTTGCGCACCGAGAGCGGGAAGGCGACGTTCTCCTCCACCGTCATGTGCGGGAACAGCGCGTAGTTCTGAAACACCATGCCGATGTTGCGCTCATAGGGCGGCAGCCGGTCGACCGAGCGGCCTTCCAGCGTGATGACACCCCTGGTCGGCCGTTCGAACCCGGCAAGCATGTTGAGCGTCGTCGTCTTGCCTGAGCCGGAAGGGCCGAGAAGGGTCAGGAATTCGCCGCGCGCCACGCCGAGGTTCAGCCGCGTCACCGCAAAGGTGCGGCCGTCATAGGATTTCTCGACGTCGGTGAATTCGACAAACCCCTTGAGGTCGGCTGCTGGTGCCGAGGCGGCGTTGCCGGCTGGCCGGGCTGTCGCGACGGCGGTCACGGGTGGAAATCCGTCGTGCGGCCGCCAAGGCCGTTGGTCGAAACGAAAAGGGGCTTGCGTTGCATGTCTCGGTCTCGCGGGGCGCTGGCCGCACAAGGGCGGCAAACCAAACTTGTATGCTCACACAATCGATGGCTAAAGAACCATAGATGCAGACAAGTTTCCACGTCAAGCGACTTTTTTTACGATTGTGTGGGATTTTCGCGGTCGGATATTGAATTTATCAACCAGACAAGCGCTATTGTCCGGCGCATTGTCTTATGCTAGATGCCAATCGTCTCAACAGTCCGAATCCGCCAATCCGCATGCTTCAAGACCTGCAACTCGCCTCGGATGAAGGTCCGGTCTATCGCCGCCTTGCCGACGCAATTGCCGAACGGATCGCCGCCGGCACGCTTGCCGTGGGCGACAGGCTGCCGCCGCAGCGCGAGATCGCGCGAGCGCTGGGCATCAATGTCACCACGGTAACGCGGGCGCTGTCGACGCTGCAGGAGCGCGGTCTGCTCGAAGCACGGCCGGGGCGCGGCACGACCGTCGCCGCCCGCGATGCCGGCGAAAGGCCGGGCTTCGTCTCGGCGCCGAGCGACGACAGCGGCGTCGTCGACCTGTCCGTCAACCGGCCGGCGACGTCAGCCTATCTCGACGCGCTGGCATTGCTCTTGCCGCGCATGGCCAAGCACCGGCACTACGCCACGCTGCAGGACTACCATCCGCCGGAAGGACCGTTGTGGGCGAGATCGGCGATCGCCGAATGGATGCGGCCGGTGGCCGGCGACGGCGATGCTGGCCGCGTCGTGCTGGCGGCTGGCGCCCAGCACGGGCTGGATTGCGTGCTTGGCGCCGTGACCAAGCAGGGCGAGGTCATTCTCGCTGACGAGGTCACCTATCAGGGCATCAATGCGCTCTGCCGGGTGCATGGGCTCGATCTCAGGGGCGTCGCCATGGATCGCGGCGGTATGCGCCCGGACGCATTTGATGCCGCCTGCGGGCAACTTCGGCCCCGCGCGGTCTTCCTGGTGCCGACACTGCACAACCCGACGACGATCACGCTCAGCGCCGAACGCCGCAACGAACTGGTCGCAGTCGCCCGCCGCCACAATGTGCTGATCATCGAGGACGACGTCTATCGTCCGCTGGCCGACAATCCGCCGCCGTCGCTGGCCAGCCTCGAGCCGGAGCTGACGGTCCATATTGGCGGCCTGTCGAAATGCATCGCGCCGGGGCTGAGGCTCGGTTTCGTCATCGCGCCGCGCGCCATCGCCGGCCAGGTGGCGGCCGCACTTCGCATCAATTGCTGGAGCATCAGCCCGATGGCGGCGCTGATCGGTACGCAATTGCTGGAGGAGGGGACGGCAACGCGCATCATCGAGGCACAGAAGCAGGAACTGCGCCAGCGCCAGGCGGTGCTGAGCGACATCCTCGGCGGCTTCGATGTCCAGACCCATCCGACGTCGACCCATGCCTGGCTGCGGCTCCCCGAACCTTGGCGCGGCGCCGGCTTTGCCCGCACCTGCCAGCAACGCGGCGTTGCCGTGCTGCCGGGCGACGCCTTCGCTGTCGGCCGCGAGCCGGTACAGCATGGGGTGCGCATCAATGTCGGCGCCGCCCGTTCGCTCGACGATTTGCGGATGGCGCTGAGCACGATGGCCGAGCTGCTTGCGGCCGGCCATCTGCAACTGCCTGGCTTCGTCTGAGGGGTCAGTCGTGGCCGCATCCGAAACAGTCGAGATCGCCATCGTCGGCGCCGGTGTTGTCGGGTTGGCGACGGCGCTCAGGCTTGCCGGAGAGGGGCGCGAGGTTCTGCTCATCGATCCTAACGAGCCGGGCTCCGGCGCTTCCTTCGGCAATGCCGGGACGATCGCCGAATATGCCTGCATGCCGGTCGGCAACCCGGCCGTGCTGCACGCCTTGCCAAAGCTGCTGCTCGATCCCGACAGCCCGTTTGCGCTGCGCTGGACCGCGCTTTTCCAGCTGGCGCCATGGCTCGCCCGTTTCGTCAGGCAGTCGCTGCCCGGGGCCACCCGCGCCAATGCCTTGGCGCTTGCCGGGCTGCTGTCAGAAGCCTTGCCGGCCTGGGGAGAGATGGTGCAGGAGGCCGGCCTGCAGGACCTTATGCGCCGCAATGGCTGCCTCTATCTCTACCGCCGCGAGAGCGACTTTGCCGCTGCCGCCGGCGGCCGGGCGTTGCGTGCCGAATTTGGCGTCCACCAGGAGGTGCTGACGCCGCAGCAGGTCGCCGTGCTGGAGCCCGGCCTGCAGGCGATCGCGGCCCGTGGCCTGTACTTTCCGGACTCGCTGAACGTCACCGATCCGAGCATGGTGATGCGCCGCCTGCTCGAGGCGGCCGTCGCACGCGGCGCGTCGCTGGCCAGGGCCGAAGTGACCGGCCTGCGAGCCGGCGCCGGCGGCGTGGAACTCAGCGGCCCGGGTTTCCGGGTCAAAGCGAAGACGGTGGTCATCGCCGCCGGCGCACGCTCACGCGCCTTGGCCGCGCAAGCCGGCGACAGCGTTCCGCTCGAGACCGAGCGCGGCTATCACCTCGAATTTTCAACCGATGCGCCGCTGCTCAACCGGCCGGTCTGTTCCGTCGATCTCGGCTTCTACATGACGCCGATGGCCGGCCGGCTGCGTGTTGCCGGCACTGTCGAGCTTGGCGGGCTTGCCGCACCGCCCAATCCGCGCCGACTGGCGCTGCTCGACCGCGGCGTGAGGCAGATCTTTCCCCAGCTCGGCAAGCCGTCATCGGAATGGCTCGGCTTCCGGCCATCGCTGCCCGATTCGCGTCCGGTCATCGGGCTCTCGCGCCGCAGTCCCGGCGTCGTCCACGCGTTCGGCCATGGCCATCTCGGGCTGACATTGGCGCCGATCACGGCGCGGCTGGTCGCCGATCTTATCGCCGGACACGGCGATGCGGCGCGCGTCGCTCCTTTTGCCGCAGATCGCTTCTGACGGTCCTTTCCTCCTTAGGACGCGAAGCCTTCTCGGCGAGACCGGAAAGGCGAGATGGGCGTGGCTGGGGCTCTGAACCGGCTGCCTTGCCTTTTGATTGCCGCGTTTCCCATTGTACAAGCCACGGCGGACCAATAGATGGGTGCCAGTGGCTTCCTCCGAAGGCCGGCAGAAAAAGCAGGATTGATACGCATGACCGATACGCTCGACGCAGCGAAATTGACCGACCGCGTCGCGGCCCTGGTCGAGGCCGCCAGACGCGCCGGCGCCGATGCCGCGGATGCGGTCGCGGTGCGTGGCCGCTCGGCCGGCGTGTCGGTGCGGCTGGGCAAGGTCGAGGCCACCGAATCGTCCGAGAGCGAAGATGTCTCGCTGCGTGTGTTCGTCGGCCAGCGCGTGGCGAGCGTTTCGGCGACCGCCGCCTCCGACCCGAAGGCGCTGGCCGAGCGCGCGGTCGCCATGGCCAAGGTGTCGCCGGAGGATCGCTATCAGGGGCTCGCCGATCCGGCGCTGCTGGCCGGCAAGCCGCGCGACCTCGATCTGTTCGACCCGACCGAGGTTTCGGCCGATGAATTGAAGGAAGCGGCCCTTGCGGCGGAAGCGGCAGCACTTGCCGTCAAGGGCGTCACCAACTCGTCCGGCAGCAGCGCCGGCGCCGGGCTCGGCGGGCTGGTGCTCGCCACCTCGCACGGCTTCGTCGGCCAGTATGTCGCCTCGCGCTTTTCGCGCTCGGCCAGTGTCATTGCCGGCGAGGGCACCGGCATGGAGCGCGACTACGAGTACTCCTCGCACCAGCATTTTTCCGATCTCGACGCACCCGAAGATATCGGCCGCAAGGCCGGCGAGCGCGCCGTGCGCCGCCTCGGCGCCCGCAAGGCGGCGACCGGGTCGGTCGATGTCGTGTTGGATCCGCGCGTCGCGCGCGGCATTGCCGGCCATCTCGCCGGCGCCATCAATGGCGCCGCCGTGGCGCGCAAGACAAGCTTCCTGCGCGACATGATGGGCAAGCAGGTGGCGTCGGCAGCGATCACCGTCACCGACGAACCGCTGCGCCGCCGTGGCCAGGCCTCGCGCCCCTTTGACGGCGAGGGCATCGAGGGAAAGAGGCTGCTGATGGTCGAAAAGGGCGTGCTCAATCACTGGTTCCTGTCGACCTCTGCCGCGCGTGAACTCGGCTTGACCACCAATGGACGCGGGTCGCGCAGCGGCTCCTCCGTCTCGCCTTCCTCGACCAACCTCGCCATCGAGCCGGGCGAACGCACGCCGGAAGATTTGATCAAATCGCTGAAGAGCGGCTTCTACGTCACCGAAGTGTTCGGCCAGGGCGTCGACATGATCACCGGCGAGTACAGCCGCGGCGCGTCCGGCTTCTGGATCGAGAATGGCGAACTTGCCTATCCCGTCGCGGAAGTGACCATTGCCTCCAATTTGAAGACGATGTTCCTCAACATGGTCCCGGCCAGCGATCTCGACCGCGATTTCGGCACCGCGGCCCCGACGCTGATGATCGAAGGGATGACCCTTGCCGGCGCCTGATACGGTCATATCGGCCGGGGCCGGCGAGGACCTGGCCCTGCTGCGCGACGCCGCCCGCGAGGCCGGCATCATCGCCATGCGCTATTTCGGCAACAACCCGCAGGTCTGGATGAAGGGCGGCACCTCGCCGGTCAGCGAAGCCGACCACGCCGCCGACGCCTATCTGCGCGACACGTTGCTTTCCGCGCGGCCTGACTATGGCTGGCTGTCGGAGGAAACCGCCGACAATCCCGTCAGGCTTTCGGCGCGCCGTACCTTCGTTGTCGACCCGATCGACGGCACGCGCGGCTTCCTCGAAGGCCTGCGCTCCTGGTGCGTCAGCGTCGCGGTGGTCGAAGACGGTCGCACGCTGGCCGGCGTGCTCGAATGCCCGGCCATGGGAGAGACCTATTGGGCGCTGCCCAGCGAAGGCGCGTTCCTGAACGACCGTCGCATTGCCGTGCGCCAGCTCTCGGCCAAGGTCGAGATTGGCGGGCCGAAGCCGCTGGTCGACCTGATGCCGGCTAAATGGCAGGGCCGGCTGAACCGCGTGACCCATATTCCTTCGCTCGCCTACCGGCTGGCGATGGTGGCCAATGGCCGCCTCGATGCAACCTTCGTCAAGCCGAGCGCGCATGACTGGGACATCGCCGCCGCCGATCTCATCCTGCACGAGGCCGGCGGTGCCTTGCTCGACCGGAATGGCGAGCGGCCGCGCTATGCCGGCGAGGTGATTCGCCATGGCGCGCTCGCCGCCGGCAGCGGCGCGCTGCTTGCCGTGCTCGCCGGTGTCATTGCCGGGCTGGACAGTTAACCATCATCAAAGGTTCCAAAATCGGCGGCTTTGGTCTAGACCTCTGCAAACTCACGATATGTGAAGGACCGACATGACCGCGGAAGACGGAAAGAAGCAGCTTTTGCACCTGGTTTTCGGCGGCGAGCTGAAAAAGCTGGGCGGAACCGAATTCCGCGACCTCGACGGGCTCGACATCGTCGGCATCTACCCCGACTATCAATCCGCGCACACGGCCTGGAAGGCCAAGGCGCAAGCCAGTGTCGATAACGCCCATATGCGCTATTTCGTCGTTCACCTGCATCGGCTGCTCGACCCAGACAGCAAGGCCGTCGGTTGACTT
This sequence comes from Mesorhizobium sp. CNPSo 4689, assembly GCF_057784325.1. Lineage (NCBI taxonomy): Bacteria > Pseudomonadati > Pseudomonadota > Alphaproteobacteria > Hyphomicrobiales > Phyllobacteriaceae > Mesorhizobium > Mesorhizobium sp. CNPSo 4689. The sequence continues at coordinate 13,204 of NZ_JBWLUZ010000017.1, read as the reverse complement.
CTATGCACCATGATGCGGCGAAAGCGCCGGCCGGCGAGGCCGCGCCCGCGGGCCGTGGCGGCAGCCGAGCCACCAAGGCCTTCTGGCGCAGGGTCCGCGAACCGCTGGCGCAGTCGCGAATCGTCAAGAACGTCATCGTCGGCCTGCTCGCCCAGTTCGTGCGTCTGGTGCGCCTGACCAATCGCCTGGTCGAGGGATCGGCGAAGGTTGCGGGCGGCGCCTATGCGCATCTGGAACCCGGCATCATCGCGCTCTGGCACGGCCAGCATCTTCTGACGCCGGCCTACTATCCCAAGGGGCGGCCGCTGGTCGCCATGGTCTCGCGCAGCGCCGATGCCGAGCTCAACGCGCTGATGCTCGAGAGATTCGGCATCGAGGCCGTGCGCGGCTCCGGCGGACGTGACAGCACCAGGCATCTCGACAAGGGTGGCGCCAAGGCGTTGATTGCCCTGAAAAAGTCGCTCACGGCCGGCAAGAACGTCGCCATGATCGCAGACATACCCCACGGCACGCCGCGCGACGCGGGGCTCGGCATCGTCCTTCTGGCGCGGCTCTCGGGCCGCCCGATCATGCCCGCGGCCATCGCCACCAGCCGCCGCAAAGTGCTGGAGAAGAGCTGGGACAAGACCACGATCAACCTGCCTTTCGGCCGAGCCTCGATCGTCCTCGGGACGCCGGTGCTGGTGCCGGCCAATGCCGACGACGCCGAGATGGAGCGCAAGCGCCAGGAACTGACCGCCTCGCTCAACGCCGCCACCGCCGAGGCCTACCGCCTCGTGGACGGCCCTAAGTGAGCGAGCGCTGGGCGCGCGCCATGCTGTCGGCCTACCGCTACGCGGGCGCCGCCGCCTATCCGCTGATCGGGCCCTACGTCGCCTGGCGCACCTCCCGTGGCAAGGAAGATCGAGTGCGCCGGCGCGAGCGCTACGGCGTCGCCGGCCGGCCACGCCCGGAAGGGCCGATGATCTGGATCCACGCAGCGAGTGTCGGCGAGACCCTCGCCGTCATTCCCCTGGTCGAGAGCATCCTCGACTACGGCGTCAACATCGTGCTGACCACCGGCACCGTCACTTCCGCGCAAGTCGCCGACGAGCGGCTTGGCGCCCGCATCATCCACCAATATGTGCCGCTCGACCTGAAGCCGGCGGTCAGCCGCTTCCTCGACCATTGGCGGCCGGACCTGGCGATCATCGCCGAATCGGAAATCTGGCCGATGACCATGCTGGAACTCGGCGCCCGGCGCGTGCCGCAGGTGCTGGTCAACGGCAGGCTGTCCGACCGCTCCTTCACCTCCTGGAAGAAGCGCGCCAACATCGCCGAGGCATTGTTCGAGAACCTTGCGCATGTCGTCGCCCAGTCGGATGTCGACGGTGAGCGCTTCCGCTCGCTGGGCGCCCGGCCGGTCACCGTGTCGGGCAATCTCAAGGTCGACACCGCGCCGCCGCCGTTTGACGAACGGGCGCTGTCCTCGCTGAAGCGGCAGATCGGCGAGCGGCCGACCTGGGCGGCGATCTCGACCCATGACGGCGAGGAAGTGGTGGCGGCGGAAGTCCACGCCATGCTGCACAGGCGCCATCACGGCCTGCTGACGATCATCGTTCCGCGCCATCCCGACCGCGCCGAGGCGCTGGCCGCGCAGATTTCCGGCATGGGCCTGAAGCTCGCCCGGCGCAGCAAGGGCGACAGGATCACCGCCGACACCGACATCCTGCTCGGCGACACGATCGGCGAGATGGGGCTTTACCTCAGGCTGACGGAGATCGCCTTCGTCGGCCGTTCGCTGACCTCCGAGGGTGGCCAGAACCCGCTGGAACCGGCGATGCTGGAGACGGCGGTACTCGCCGGCCGCAACGTTCAGAATTTCCGCGAGGCCTATCAGCGGCTGCTCGACAGTGGCGGCGCGAGACTCGTGCGCGACCGCGACATGCTGGCCGGCGCCGTCAATTTCCTTCTGACCAACGAGGCGGCGCGCTATGAGATGATGGCCGCCGGTGTGGCGACCGTCGACGAGATGCGCGGCGCGTTGGCGCGCACGCTGAAGTCGCTGGAGCCCTATATCCAGCCGCTGGTCGTCAAGTCGCGCCTGAAGGGCGCCAACGGGAGGTAGCGTGACCTCCGAGGCGCCGCCCTTCTGGTGGGAAAAGCCGGACTGGCGCGTGCTGGCGCTGTCGCCGCTGTCGGCCGCCTATGCAATTGTCGCCGGTCGCCGCATGCGCCGTGCACCGCGCGAAAAGGTCGAGGCACCGGTGCTGTGCGTCGGCAATTTCACCGTCGGCGGCACCGGCAAGACGCCGGTGGCGATTGCGCTGGCCAGGCAGGCCAAACGCATGCAGCTCAATCCCGGTTTCCTGTCGCGTGGCCATGGCGGCTCGTTCGCGCAGCCGCATCTCGTTGATCCGCACCATGACGCCGCCAAACATGTCGGCGACGAGCCGCTGCTTCTGGCCGAACATGCGCCGGTCGCGGTGACGCCGAACCGTGCGGCGGGCGCCAGACTGCTCATCGAGAAGCATGGCTGCGACTTCCTCATCATGGACGACGGCTTCCAGAGCGCGCGCATCCATATCGACTTTGCGCTGGTCGTCGTCGACACGCGCTATGGCATCGGCAACGGCCGCGTCATCCCCGGCGGGCCGCTCAGGGCAAACATCGTCGACCAGCTGGTCTTCACCAGTGCGTTGCTGAAGATGGGCGAGGGCACAGCGGCCGATGCGGTGGTCCGCCAGGCGGCGCGCGCCGGCCGGCCGATCTTCGAGGCGCATACCTTACCTCGGGGTAAGGAGCGCTTTGCCGGCAAAAGGTTCCTGGCCTTCGCCGGCATCGGCCATCCCGAAAAATTCTTCGACACGCTTCGCGCCGCCGGCGGCGAGGTCGCGCTCTCGAGGGCCTTTCCGGATCATCATTTCTACGGTGAGGACGAGCTTGCCGAACTCGCCGGCACCGCGCGCCGCGAAGGGCTTCGCCTCGTCACCACCGCCAAGGATGCGGCCCGGCTACGCCACGGCACTGCACTCGCCGGGTTCCTGGATCAGCTCGACGTGCTGGAAATCGACACCGTGTTCGAGCTCGACCACGTGCCGGAGCGGATCATCGACGAAACGCTGGATGCGTGGCAGCAGCGGAAGTTGCGGGGGTGACTAGCGCCGGCTGCGCAGATCCGGATTCGCTTCCATCTCACGCCGCAGCGAGGCAGTGGCGTTCGCATAAGGCTCTTGCCTGGCGACGCTCCAATATTTGAGCTCGTCGAGCGGTATGCTCTCGCCGGTCACCGCGCAGCGCACGAACGTGCCGGGGCTGGTGACCTGGAAATCGCCATCGAGATAGCGAATCCGGGCTTCCTTGCCGCCAGGGCCTTCGAAGCGGTTCATCATGAGGTGGCGCCAAGGTTCATGAGAATGTCATCGCCATAAATTGCCAGCGAGGTCAAGCTTGACGCAATGCTGATGGCCTATTGTCCGATTTGATACTGCTAGAGCAATTCCAGGAAAAGTGTGAAACGGGTTTTCCGTCCGGGATTGCGTCAAGACAAAGAGATAGAGTGGTTCGGCGTTTCCGTGAAACGATGAACCGCTCTTGCGGGGACCGGCATGGACATTTCCTCTGCCCGCCTGACATCGTTGTTGCGGCAAGCCTTCACGCCGGAGGCTTTGCCGTCGGCGAAGGCCGATCCAGCGAGGACGGCGCTCATCAAGGCTTTGGTTGCGCCGCCGGCACCGGCGGTAGGGCCGTCGCAGCCGATGGCGGCTGTGCTGCCGACCCTGCTGCCGGCCGGCGCTGCCGGAATGCCGCAGCAATTGTCCTCGTCCGAGATCGAGCATGCCTACCGGCTCCTGATCGACCCGGGCGCGGATGCGGCAAGCGATGCCACACCGGTCACAACCGCCGCGAGGAGACAGGCGCCGGAAGCCGACACCGCGCAACGTGGCTTGGCGTTGGCCCAGGTGACCGCAGATGAGGGCGGCAAGCCAATTGTCATGGCTTGGTTGGCGCTTCTCACAGCAGAGGTCTCGCCGCTTCGCCGTGCTCCCGCCATTGGCTCGGAAGCGAGACAAGGGCAGCGCGGCTCTCGGCCGGGCGACATGGCGGAGCCCGAACCCAGGCAGATGAGCGTCGGACTGATGTCGTTTGGCGCCGGGTTGCTTGCCTGCGCGATCGTCGGATTTCTGCTGACGGTGCTTCGCTAGCCCTCGGCCTCGATAAACGCCTCGATCTTTTCCGGCGCCAGCCCGGCCTGCGCAGCGATGCGGCGGGCAAGGTCGGCGGCGGCGGCGCGCGGGCGGCCGGCGGGCCGGTCGAGCCAATAGGAGATCGGATTGAGCGCGACGCGGTCGTCGACGGCGACGATACGCCCCGACTTCAGCTGATCCTGCGTCAGCGGCGGCCGTGCAAGCGCGATGCCTAGACCGTGCGCGGCGGCGTCGAGCACCAGATTATAGTCCTCGAAGCGGCGGTCGTGCGGGCGCGGGCGGTAGTCCATGCCCTGCGCCGCGAACCAGGCGCGCCAGGTGGACGCATCGGAATCGTTGATCAGCGGGAATTTGAGCAGCCGGGCAGGATCGCCACGGCCGATCTCGTTCGCCAGTTCCGGCGAGGCGACCGGAAAGACATGTTCCTCGAACAGCTGCACCGAAACGCGGCCGGGAATGCGGCCGCGTCCGCAGCGGACCGAAAGATCGATGCCCTCATCGGCGAGATCGGCCTGACGGTTGTCGACGTCGAGCACGATGCGCAATTTGGTCGGGTTGTTCTCGAGTGCGGCCATGCGCGGCATCAGCCACAGTCCTCCCACCGAGGGAATGGAGGCGAGCCGCACCACGGCGGTGCCGCGCGGCTCCACCCAGCGGTCGGAATTGCTCGCGATCAGCGCGAAGGCTTCGGTGGTCCTGAGATGCAGACGATTACCCTCGATGGTCAGCGACACGCCGCGAGCGCCGCGATCGAACACTTTCAGCCCCAGCCAGTCCTCCAGCTTGGCGATCTGCCGGCTGACGGCGCCATGGGTGAGGTTGAGCTTTTCGGCGGCGGCTGAAAAACTCCCGGTGCGCGCCGCCGCGTCGAAGGCGCGCAAGGTCTCGAGCGGCAGCATCGGTTCTAAGCTGTGATCCATGCTCACAGGTGACCCTCGATTTGCTCGTTTGTCAACCGGCCGGCAATGGCATTTCTATACATCATGCAATTGAATCGCGAGGACGGTCAGATGAGCGCTTACACCGGCACGTTGAATTCGACACAGCGCATGGACACCACGGCGGTCATCGCGGTGACCCTCACCGTGGTCGGTTGGGCCTCCGCCTTTCCGGCCATCCGCGCCGGCCTCGCTGCCTTCGATCCGCTGGAACTCGGTGCGCTGCGCTTCGCCATCGCCGCCGTGCCGGCCGCGATCTTCCTCGCCGTCAAGCGCCCGGCGCTGCCCAGGATCGACGAATTGTGGCGCTTCGCCTTCGGTGGCGCCATCTTCGTCGCGCTCTACACGGCGATGCTCAATTTCGGCGAGCTGACGGTTTCGGCCGGTGCCGCCGGCTTCATCATCAATGTCAGCCCGATCTTCACCGCCATCATGGCCATGGCGCTGCTTGGCGAACGCTTCTCCGGCCTGGCCTGGCTCGGCACGGCGATCTCTTTCGCTGGCATCGGCATCATCGCCATGGGCGAGGGGCAAGGCCTGCATTTCAACACCGGCGCGCTGCTGGTCTTGGGCTCCGCTCTGTGCTCAGCCGTCAACACCATCGTCCAGAAGCCGCTTTTCGCCCACCACCACCCGCTGACCATAGCCGCTTCGAACATGGTGCTCGGCGCGCTCTGCCTGGCACCCTTCCTGCCCAACGCGCTCTCGCAGGCCGCGGTCGCCGACGCCGCCGGTATTGGCGCCGTCGTCTTCCTCGGCATCGTGCCGAGCCTGATCGCCTACGCCGCCTGGGCAACCGCGCTGTCGCGCCTGCCGGCCGCGCGCGCCTCGAACTTCCTCTATCTGGTGTCGCCGGTGGCCACCCTGATCGGCTTCTTCTGGCTCGGCGAAGTGCCGACCCTGCTCGGCATCATCGGCGGCGCACTGGCGCTTGGCGGCGTCGTCGTGGTGAATTTGAAGAGGTGAATCAGAGGGTTGTAGCGGTTGGCTGCATTAGGGCTGGCGAGCAAGCGAGCTTACGAAGTCGGATATCTGACGGCTGCCACGCAAGTTGATCACCGGCACCAGTGCTCCCCTCGCCAGACGCTCCTGCTCGATGAGCGGTAGACTGTCACGGTCGAAATTCCAGATGTAGCGAAGAAACTCCAAAAACTCTTTGTCCAGTCTCTCCCGGCATCCGGCCGCAAGATCAGGCCGAGGCCGGTTCAATGCGCTACGCAATATGACCCGGCTCAGGCAGGTTACGCGAGGGGTGTCGAGCCAGACAACGAGATTGGCGCGGGGCAGCCTTAGGTCGAAAGTCTGCCGATAATAGTTTCCCTCGCACACCCAGCCGTTACCAGAGATGGCTTGGCTGACGCTTGCACGAAAGACCGCATTTTGAGGTTTGGTCCAACCCGGCCCCCAGAACAGTCTGTCCAAATGCACGACCGGCAATTTCAGCCGTTCGCCCACTTCCCTCGCCAGGGTTGATTTGCCGCTTCCAGCATTTCCGAGAATTACGATCCGTTGCACGAGGCGACCTCGGAAAGCTTGGGTTCTCACCCCCACGATGCGAGGGAGAGGTGGCCGCAAACGCCGACGGAACTGGTAAGCGTGTTCGTCACCGCCGCCCGAACAGCCGTTCGATATCCGCGAGCTTGAGCTCGATATAGGTCGGGCGGCCATGGTTGCAGGTGCCGGAGCCCGGCGTCGCCTCCATCTGGCGCAGCAACGCGTTCATCTCCTCGGCCTTCAGCAGACGGCCGGAGCGCACCGAGCCGTGGCAGGCCATGGTCGCGGCGATCCTGTCCAGTCGGCCTTTCAGCGTCTCGACCGTGTCGTTGTCGGCGATCTCGTCGGCGAGGTCGCGCACCAGCTGCTGCACATTGGTTTCGCCGAGCATCGACGGCGTCTCGCGCACCGCGACGGCACCCGGCCCGAAGCGCTCGATGCCGAGGCCGAAGCGGGCCAAGGTCTCGGAATGCATGGCAAGCCGCTCGGCATCCTCCTCCGGCAGGTCGACGATCTCCGGCAGAAGCAGCATCTGCGAGGGCACCGCGCGGGCGTGCAGCGCATTCTTCAAAGCTTCGTAGACCAGCCGCTCATGCGCGGCATGCTGGTCGACGATGACGAGCGAATCCCTGGTTTGGGCGACGATGTAGTTCTCATGCACCTGCGCCCGCGCTGCACCCAGCACTGTGCCGAGCAGCGTCTCGGCCGCCTCGTCCTGGCCGGCGCGCGCATCGGCGCTGGCCAGCGACCCGGCATCGAAGGCGGCCTGATCGTTCTCGCGGAAGCCGCCACTACCGGATCCACCGCCTTCCATGTCGAGCGGCCGCTGCGCTGAGCGGTCGAACCCGGAAAAGCCCGAGGCGCGATAGGCCGCATCGTAGCTGCGGTGTCCATGGGCCGGGCCGGGATGCGCGTAGCTGGCAGCACCCGGCCGGAACGCCGCCATCATGCCGGCCGCACCTGTGGTCGCGGCGCGGATGCCGGCATCGGCCAGCGCCTCGCGGATGGCGCCGACGATCAGCCCGCGCACCAGTCCGGGGTCGCGGAAGCGCACATCGGCCTTGGCCGGGTGGACATTGACGTCGACGGTTCCCGGATCGAGCGTCAGGAACAGCACGGTCACGGCGTGGCGGTCGCGCGGCAGCACGTCGGCGAAAGCGCCACGAATGGCGCCGGCGATCAGCTTGTCGCGCACCGGCCTGCCATTGACATAGGCATATTGCTGCAGCGCGTTGGCGCGGCTGAACGACGGGATCGAGACATGGCCGGCAAGCTGCACGCCGTCGCGGGTCGCATCGATGGCGATCGCATTGTCCGGAAAGTCGGCGCCCATCACTTGTGCGACACGGGCAAGGCGGCCCTCGGAGCTGTCGTCGGTCGCCGGCAATTCCAGTGTCGAGCGGTCGGAGCCGGCCAGCGTGAAGCGCACGGCAGGGAAGGCGATGGCAATCCGCTTGACCACGTCGCTGGTTGCCGAGCTTTCGGCGCGTTCGCCCTTCATGAATTTGAGCCGGGCAGGCGTGGCGAAGAATAGGTCGCGCACCTCGACCGTCGTACCGCGATTGGCCGCCGCCGGCTTGACGGCGGATATACGGCCGCCCTCGATGCCGATCTCGGCGGCGCTGTCGCCGGATGCGGTGCGCGAGCGGATCGACAGCCGCGCCACCGAACCGATCGACGGCAGCGCCTCGCCGCGGAACCCGAGCGAGCGGATGTCGTGGATGTTGTCGCCAAGCTTGGACGTGCAGTGGCGGGCAATCGCCAGCACCAGCTCCTGTTCGGGGATGCCGTAGCCGTCGTCGGTGACGCGGATCAGGTTCAGCCCGCCACCGGCGGTAACGATCTCGACGCGGGAAGCACCGGCATCGAGCGCGTTTTCGACCAGTTCCTTGACCACGCTCGCCGGACGCTCGATGACTTCGCCGGCGGCGATCTGGTTGATCATCGTTTCGGAAAGCTGGCGGATGGGCATGGGAGCACTATAGGCGGATTCGTAACGGATGCGGAAGTTTTCGATGCGGCGGAATAGCGGACAAGACGGCGGGGCAGCACCCCCTCGCTGCGATCCCAGCTATGCGGCTTGCCTCGTCACGCCTGCGCCGCCAGCCAGTCCCGCACCTTGCGGGCATTGTCGCTGAGCTCGCGGTTCTTCGGCCAGATGACGTAGAATCCGACGCCGGTCCTCAGCACATGATCCGTCACCGGCACCAACAGTCCAGATGCCACGAGGCGCGCGACCAGATGCCGCCAGCCGAGCGAGATGCCTTGTCCCTCCATGACCGCCTGAATCACCAAGGCATAGTCATTGATGCGCAAGCCGCGCTCGGCATTACGGAGGCTGGTTCCTGCGGACGCGAACCATTCGTCCCAGTTCGGGGCCTCGCGGTAGGGCTCCTCGAGATGGATGAGTCGGTGCGTTGCCAGTTCCTCGACGGTCTTCGGCAGCCCAAACTTCGCCAGATAGTTGGGGCCTGCGACCGGGAAGATCTCCTCGTCAGAGAGCGACAGCGAATGATAGTCCGGCCAATCGCGCGGCACGCCGCCGCGCACGCCGAGCGGGATGCCCTCGGCGATGATGTCGAGGTCGCGGTCGGCGGTCTGGATGCGTAGATCAACGCCCGGCAATTCGTCGCGGAACTGCTGCAGGCGCGGCATCATCCAGAACGAGCCGAAGGCGGTCGACGCGGCAAGCGTCACATGGCCGCCGGTCACCTGCAGGCGCAGGTCTTCCGCCGATTTTCGGATGTGGGACAGGCCGAGTGAGACATCGGCGTGGAAGCGCTCGCCGGCCTCGGTCAGGCTGACCTGCCGGTGGCGGCGTTGGAACAGCTTGGCACCGAGCTGTTCCTCCAACCCGCGCACAGCATAGGAGACGGCGGCCTGCGTCATGCCGAGCTCGCGCCCGGCGGCGGTGAAGCTCGACAGCCGCCCGGCCGCCTCGAAGACGATCAGGCTGCCGGCCGAGGGCAGGAGGTGGCGCAAGCTTCGCATAAGCAGAGCTTATACAAGAGATCAGGTTTTTCCAGCGTCACAGTCATATTTCGTCTCGCTAAGTTGACGGGCTCAGGGAGGATTGACTTGCCATGAACGCACCGGCCGTTGAAGTGACCGAAACTGCCCACCGCCGCAGCGGTGGCCGTCTGGGGCGCAAGGCGATGCGGGGCGTGCCCATGGCGTCGTTTCCAACCCTGGTCCGCCAGATCCCCGCCTATCAGATGGTCCCAGACGAGGCGGTGGAGCTGATCCACCAGGAGTCGCTCTCGATCCTTGAAGAGGTGGGCTGCGAGTTCCGCGACGACGAGGCGATCGCCCTGTGGAAGGCCGCCGGAGCCGATGTCTCCGAGACGCGCGTCCGTATCGACCGTGCGCTCTTGATGGAACTGGTCTCGAAGGTCCCGCCAGAGTTCACCCTCAATGCCCGCAACCCCGAGCGTACCGTGCGCGTCGGCGGCAAGAATTCCATCTTCGTTCCGATGTATGGCGCGCCTTACGTGCGCGACCTCGACAACAACAGGCGCTACGGCTCGCTTGCCGACCTCAACAATTTCCATAAGCTCGCCTACATGGCGCCGGCGCTGCACTCGTCGAGCTCGGTCATCTGCGAGCCGATGGAAATTGCGGTGCCCAAGCGCCATCTGCACATCATCCACTCAGCGCTGAAGCACTCCGACAAGCCGTTCATGGGCATTGTGACGTCGAAGGAGCGGGCGGAAGACACCATGGCGATGGCCGGCATCGTGTTCGGCGAGGATTTTGTCCGCGACAATTCGGTGCTTGTGGCGATCACCAACTGCAACTCGCCGCTGGTCTGGGACGCCACCATGCTGGACGCCATGAAGGTCTACGCGCGCAGCAACCAGCCGTTGATCCTGGCGCCCTTCGCGCTGTGCGGCGCCTCGACCTCGGCATCCGCCGTCGGCGCGGTCGCGCAGGTCAATGCGGAAGCGCTGGCCGGCGTCGCGTTCACGCAGCTGCTGCGTCCGGGTTCGCCGCAGATCTACGGACAGTTCATGGTCACGGTCGACATGAAGACCGGCGCGCCCATGGGTGGCACGCCGGAAGCCGCCCAGATGATGTATCTGATGGGCGCGCTGGCCAGGAAATACCGGCTGCCGTGGCGCACGTCGGGCTTCCATGTCGGCTCGAAGCTCAACGACGCCCAGGCCGGCTACGAGGCGAACATGCTGATGCATGCCGCCATCCTGGCCGGCGCCAACTACATCTGGCACTCCGCCGGCTGGCTCGAGGCCGGCCTGACCTGCGGCTATTCGAAATTCGCGACCGACTGCGAGCAGCTTGTCGGCTGGTACAAATATGCCGGCGGGCTGCCGTTCGACGATTTCAAGGAAGCCATGGCGGCGATCCGCGAGGTCGGGCCGCAGGGTCATTTCCTCGGCACCCAGCACACGCTCGAACATTTCGAGTCCGCTTTCTTCATGCCCAGCATCATGGACTTCAATTCGTTCGAACAGTGGAAGGCTGAAGGCGCAAAGGACCACGACACCCGCGGTCGCGAGAAAGCGCGCAACATGCTCGCGGACTATGAGGAGCCGAAGCTCGATGAGGGCATCGCCGATGGTCTCAAGGATTTGATCGCGCGGCGCGAGGAAAAGCTACCGGACAGCGTCAGCTGATAGAACAACAGCACTAGTTGATGGCGAAAACCTGACGGAACCACCCAGGGAGGAAAAAATGACGCTCTTCAGAAGCGATGGCGACCGCGTGCCGGGCGCTATCGAGGCAATGGCGAAAAAGACACGTGCGGGCCATATGGACCGGCGCGAATTCCTGGCGCTGGCCAGCGCATTCGGTGCATCGACGGCTTTCGCCTATGGCATGATCGGCCTTGCCGCGCCGACAAAAGCCCTGGCCGATGAACCGAAAAAGGGCGGAACGCTGCATGTCGCCATGTCGGTCAAGGCACAGAAGGATCCGCGCACCTATGACTGGACCGAGATGGCAAACGTCACCCGTTGTTGGCTGGAACCGCTCGTCCGCTACACGCACCAGTTCACTTTCGAGCCGGTCCTGCTCGAAAGCTGGGACGTCAATGATGACGCCACCGAATACACACTGCATCTGCGCAAGGGCGTCACCTGGAACAATGGCGATGCCTTCAACGCCGATGACGTGGTCTTCAATCTGAACCGCTGGTGCGAGAAGGGTGCTTCCGGCAATTCCATGGCGGCACGCGTCGGTGCGCTGATCGACACAAAGACCGGTAAGGCGAAGGATGGCGCGATCACTAAGGTCGACGACCTCACGGTCAAGCTGAAGCTCAACGAACCGGACATCGCGATCATACCGGGCCTCACCGACTATCCGGCGCTGGTCATGCATCGCGACTTCGACAAGGATGGCGCCGACCCGATCAAGAAGCCAATCGGTACCGGAGCTTTCGAGCTGGTCTCTTACGACGTCGGCCAGAAGGCGGTCGTGAAGCGTCGCGAGAACGGCAAGTGGTGGGGTGGCGAAACGCCGCTCGACGGTGTCGAGTTCATCGACTACGGCACTGACTTCAACGCCACGCTGAATGCCTTCGAGTCCGGCGAGATAGACCTCGATTTCGAAACGCCGGCCGACTTCATCGACGCCCTCGACAAGATGGATCTGGTGAAATCGGAGGTCGCAACGGCGACCACGCTGGTTGCCCGCACCAACATCACGCACAAGCCCTACGACGACCAGCGGGTGCGCAACGCGCTGCAGATGGCCGTCGACAACAATGCCGTCATGCAGCTCGGCTACGCTGGGCGCGGCACGGTCGGCGAGAACCACCACGTCGCCCCGATCCATCCCGAATATTATCCGCTGCCCAAGAAGACACGCGATGCCGCCGCAGCCAAGAAGCTGATGGCGGATGCCGGGCAGGCCGACTTCGAGCATGAACTGATCACCGTCGAGGACGAATGGCAGAAGAACACCGGCGATGCGATCGCCGGCCAGTTGCGCGATGCCGGCATCAAGGTGAAGCGCACGGTGCTGCCGGGCTCGACCTTCTGGAACGACTGGACGAAGTATCCATACTCGATGACCATCTGGTACATGCGGCCGCTAGGCGTCCAGGTGCTGGCGCTCGGTTATCGCTCGGGCGAGGCCTGGAACGAAACGGCCTATGCCAACCCGGATTTCGACGCCAAGCTGAAACAGGCGCTCTCGCTGGCCGATCCTGCCAAGCGCAAGGAGGTGATGAAAGACGTCGAGCAGATCCTGCAGGATGCCGGCGTCATCATCCAGCCGTTCTGGCAGAAGCTGTACTGCCACATGAGCAAGAAGGTGAAAAACTACGGAATGCACCAGACCTACGAAATGGACTTCCAGAACGTCTGGCTGGACGCCTGATATAACTCCCGAGGCTGCAAGCAACCGCCGCCGGCACCTATGACAAAGGTGCCGGCGGCCCGTAGATCACTGACAAGCAATTGGCGCAGGCAACAAATGGCCGACGACGAGATCATCCTTTCCGAGCTTTCCGACGACGAGTTGGTGCAGCAGATGCACGACGACCTTTATGACGGGTTGAAGGAAGAGATCGAGGAAGGCACACAGATCCTGCTCGAGCGCGGCTGGGCACCCTACAAGGTG